>NZ_PNDK01000019.1:0-111786 GCF_005887265.1 Pseudoalteromonas sp. S1608 | reverse complement strand
ACGGGCTACGGGCTACGGGCTTCGGGGGGAGCTAATATTTGACTTTTCACTGGCGCGTTTAAGACTGTGTGATGGTTTTTGTTTCTCATTTTTTGCTCATTCACTTCTCCTTGTGTAATAAGACCCTTAAGTGATTGATTTACCATGAGGGTGCAGAGACGCTGCGCTTTTGTAGGAGTAGGGTGTTTTTAAAATTAAACTTTTTTATAATGGTAACTACGTAAGTTTAATTTATTAAATACCAACCAGCATAATTTTACCTTGTGCCATGCCCTCAAGCTGGCAGCTAAAATCAATGCGCTTTTCAGCAGGTGTTTTATACAGCAAAGTGAGCTTACGAAAAGGCGTGGTAATCACTTTGACCGTTTTGATTTGTAAACTAACGCGTGTTCGTTTGTCTAAAAAGGCAAAAGCCGTTTCCGTTAACGCTTTTTTACATGCGCTTAATGCTGTATTTGTTACAACGCCAGATAATATCGAGTTACTAATATCTTCAGCCGACAAGCTACTATAACCAATTGCCATTACACAGGCGGCATAAATATCAAGTATGGCAATAGCGCGTACTTTTTGACTTTTAGGATCCTCATAAACAGCCATTACACAGGGTACTTTAGATTCATCGAATACCTGCGATTGAATTGTGTTTACGATTAAAGACTGACTTATATGTTTATGAAACAACCGTTCTAATTGCGACAGCTTTGGTAACGCTAAATCATCATTTAATTCAATTTCATCAGGAATGACTTCGTTATTTTCTACAAGTTGAACCAGAGGTAATAACTTATCGTGAAGTTGTTCATCTGTAAAAGGTTTTGACAGAACAAAAGATGCGCCAAAGCTAATGGCTTCTTCAATTTGAGACTTTTCATCAACCGTGGTTAGCATTGCTACTATTATATTAAGTTGCCTTTGCTTTATTGCACGTAATAGCGTAACTCCACACATATCAGGCATATGCCAGTCTGTAAGCACAATATCGGGGTGCCAACTACCAATCAGCGTTAACGCAGATTTAGCATTGTTGGCTTTTTCTATTAATAACTTCCGATAGCCAAACTTTTCCAACCCTCGGCGTACTATTTCAAGTGTTGCATGGCTATCATCCACGATAAGTATTTTCACACAGGTAACTTTTTTTTAAATGTTGTTGTTATTATGGCAGATTTTTTTCACAGCGCTAAACTCTAGTAAATAAACACTTAATTTAAGATAACTAAATAATGCCATATGCCGTATTTCCGCCTGAGGTTTATCATTATATTGCTATAAATTTTGGGCTACTTATTTTAGCCGCGTGGTTTTATATTCTTTTACTGATACTCAGAGAGTTTAGGGCATTTGCACTTAGCATGGTTAAAAGTAACGGAACAATGGATGATGCGACGTTAGCTATGTGCAGAGAGTCTGTTGAAAATGCTATGAGCTATGTTAACGATAATCGAAAAACTATCGCTGAGTTAATCAGTGTACAAATGCTATTACAACAGCAATTAACTGAGGTTACTTCATCAACCAAAGATCATGTTACCGAAAAAGAACAACAGCTAATCGATGATCTCAATAAAAAATTAAAACGCTCGCATAAGTTAATCCGCAAACTTAAGGGTGATTTGGATAAAAGTGTTGAAAAATTAAAAGTTACTCGCCAAAAGCTCTATGCACAATATGATGCAGTGACTGTGCTTCAAGAAGAAAAAGACCAGTTACAAGCAGATTACGAAGCGCTTAAAACCGCAAGCGAAAATAGTGATAAAACATCAAACGCAGATGCATCCTCAACGCCCGACCAAACAAGATTACTTAACACTTTAAACGAATATAAAAGGCAAATTGCAGAGCAAGACCAACTGCTACAGCAATTACAGTTACAAACTGACGGGCCAGAAAGTAGTGAGGAGCTAGACACATTAAAGCAAGAGCTAGAAAAAACCCAGTACGCACTGAAACACCTTACAAAAGAAAAAAAATTCATTGAAGGGCGCTATTTAGATATGATGAAAAATAGCCAAAAACCAAGCTAGAATGCGTTATGGTTATATTTTCTCGCTTCCTGCTTATTTAGTTATCTTTGTAAAATTAGATTTTGAAATCATTGATTTACAAAGAGGGCGAAGAGAAGCTGCGCTTCTAAAAAACAACACTGTGCTTTTCACTCATGCTTTAGCAAATATTGATGTGTTGCATAATTGATTGATTGTTTTTTGTTAATTAAAGGCTGAGATGTAAATGATTAAATAAACCTTATTTAAGGTTTTGTCGCACTGGCGACAGCAGCCAAAGAGGGGCTACCGCTGGTCCCTCTCTGGACACTCTCAGCGCACCCGAGCGTCACGCTTTATCCTTCAAATAAACCATTGCTTGAACGTAAGCGGCGTATATTCACCATCCTTGGCGAAGTTACGCCTTGTATTTCATCCATGGAATACATTCCTCAGCAATACCTTATTTTCAGGGCGTGATGAAGGGGGAAATGTTAAACGTAACATGGGTAGTCACTTTTTACTTCGGTCTATTACAATGAAGCCCAGTAAACAAAGGCAACCTCAATTATTATTAGTGTTTTGCATTAACGATTGGCAGCAAAGTGCCAGAAGCAGATGGTCAGGAGTTATAATGTCTGAAGTCAAGATTTGACCCCTTTGGCTTCTAAAGAGTCGATGACTAAAACGGGCGTCAAAATAACCTATTTGTGGGGTAGCCTTGAAGAAGGTGAATTTAGAGGTGCACTTCTCAAATTTCCACCAGGTGTATCAGCAGCACTGAGCAGTAAAGCAAATACACTTCACGCTGTATTAATCAAAGGAAAGATAGCCTATCAAACACAAAGTAGTTTAAAGGCACTTAAACCCGGTAGTTATTTTGGTTCAAATGGCCTACATGCTCACCAACTTTCTTTCAACGATGATGATGAAAGCTTTATTTACGTGCGAAGTGATGGTGAATTCGACATTATATTAAACCCTAAACCCTAAATTCTAATTTATATCAATAAATGCAAGGCGGTCGTTACTTGAAAGTTACGACAGCCTTGGATAAACACAAGTCATGTCAATATTAGAATTTACTGAATCAGCGCTGTTCAAATACACTGGCTCAGTATGAGTTGGTAGTCGTTATTGTTATATTGCCTATGGTTTGATCATTAATAAGGGTAAAGACTGCCATTTTGATAAATGTTTGCCAGCCAGTCATTCACGATAGTGTTGGCTTCACTGAGTTCAGCCTGTGAAAGCTGAGGGTATAGCCGTTGCTCAAACCATGCATAACGATTATATAGTTCACCGTTTTCAGTTATTTCCATCATTAGGCGATTTAATGCGTACGACTTTGCTAAGCTATTACCGCTGATTTGTTGCGAATGATACAAAGCCGACAATTTCATTAACGCTTTTTCACTGCCATGCTGGGCTGCTTGCTCTAAAAAAGCGATTTTTTGTAGCTTGAATGCATCGCGCTTTTTAATGTACTCATCTCTGTTTTGTGTTTTAAAACCTTGTGATTGCATATAAAACTCTGCTGTTATATCAGCAAATGTTTGTTGCGCTGCAACAGATCCGTTTTGCGCTGCATCATAAAAATATAAATAAAACTCACGACGTTGCTCCTGATTAATTCCACTACAGTAATCAAATCTTTCTAACGTAGCATCAATTGCTTCACCTGCATCGGTATAATCAGCTATGGCTTCTAGCTTTGCTTGTAAGGCAAAATCATCAATAGGGGCAGTAAAGCAATATCTTAAATTAGCTGCAACAATATACTTTGCATCAATATCGCCTTTGCCAGCCTTATTTTTTAACTGCACTAAATGTGTTTTTAGTTGCCCTTGTTGTTTCCAGCGTGGAATGGCCATTACAGCAAGTTGGTTATTTTGATCTTGTATGCCTTTTTCTATAGGGGCGATAGTGTTTTTATCGGATAAATCATCGAGTGTTTCTTGTTTTAAACTAAGGGGGGGAGTTGCTTTTAACGTATTTGGTTCCTTTACCACTGAGTTGAGAGGTGAAGAGTGCGATAATCGGCCACTGCTATAACTTAGTGCAATCAAAAGTAATATTAAGGCTAAGCATAGGTAAAGCAAAACACCTAGAGTTTTATTATTTATTTTCAAAGGCTTGGTACCATTTATTTACGTTAAGTTAAAACAGATTAAATTCTTATTATTCTAAGTTAGCATGTTAGTTATTAAATAACTTCATCTTCATTAGCTGGATCACCACTTTCATCTTCGCTTTTAATTTGTTTTTGCTTCATTCTTTCAATTTTTTTTATTTCTTGAGGAGGAATAGGGTAGATTGATATTAATGGAAAAAAAGCTAAAAAGACCAATGCCCCCTTTGGCATTTTTTTGCTCCAAGTAACTAACTTAAACATTCCCTGAAAAACGACTAAGGCGAGTAACATTCCACCTAAATAATAAAATACTTCAATATCAATAGCGTTGAGTAAATCCATTTATCACTCCATCTTGTTATAGTAACTCAATGGGGAGAGTGCTGATCATATTCAAGAGTTAAATGAGTTTTGGTACTCATTTACTACTAATTGCCTTCTCTATGTTCAAATGATTTTAAGGACATTGTCAGAGTTTAGGTGTTTGTCATATCCCTGGTTAACATTTGATAGATACTTATTAAATAAGTTAAAACGATAACGCAAGAGATAGCTAAAATACTACTGTTAGGGAATAAATACCAAGCGGCTACAATTAAAATACTTCTTAACAAAGCATGAATTAAGCCAACAGGATGTTTAACGATCCAAGAATATACTACCCAATGAAGTCCTAAGCCAACGCCTAAACTCAAAGGAACAAATTCAGGTGCATTTAAAAGTAACGGTATATGGACAGCCCAAAGAAGATTAACCATCACTATGCATAGGCCCATTAGTTTTGCTAAAGGGTTGGATGAGGAAACTAAGTTCTCTTTTCTAAATTTAGCAATTACTAAAGCTATAGGAAAAATACCACCTGTTGCAAAAAGTAGAATATATATAGAAATATTTGCGCTAAATTGTGTACTTAGAAATCCAACTAAACCCCAAATTATGGTTCCAGCAACCGGCATTGAAATAGATCTGTTTGAAGATTGTTCAAATTCTATTCTGTATTCATCTAATGTCAAAATACTCTCTCCTTGCTTGAGTAATGCTCAGACTTATTGAAGCACATAACGCTTGCAACAACGGCGCATGCTTGATGGACTCTTTTTGGCAGCGAAGCGTTTTGCAAAAAAAGCGACCAGCGAGTATGCGTCCGTTTTGATTGAACTTGTTATAAGCCTATTTACACAAAGAGTCGAACTTTCTGATAAAGGCTTTTTGAAGCTCCTCACTCTCAAGTAGCTGTTTTCTATACCATAAAACATATGAGTCGATAGCTTTATGAAAGTCGTTACGAAAAACTTTTTTAGTCTCCGCACAGACAATTTCAGTTCCACTGTGAGAGGCTGCCCAAACTTTCCACCCATTCTTTGTAGATGCTTCATGCAATAGAGCACACCGTACGGAAGAGTAGAAATCACTAGCAATTTCATCATTGAATACTTGGCTAAATGGGTACCTTTGAGTAAGAAAGGAAATAAAGCAGTTTTTGCTGGATTTATATTCATATTCTCCGAGTTCAGAGCCTTTCCTTACCCTTTTGTAATTAACCCCTTTATAAGTCGATTCTAAAAATTCAATGATCGAGCAATGAATAGCTGAAATAGAGAACCCTTCTCCTAAACAATCACCTTTTTGGAGTAATTTGATCGGCTTTAAATAACGGCTTTCTAAGCGACCATAAAAGAAGTCATTAAAAATCTTCATCCACAATAAGCTATCTGAAGATTGCATTGCTTCTTCTCTTACTAAAAGCCAATCTTCTGCTTTTTTTGTATCAGTGATGTACATACTATCCTAGGCTTATAACGCCGTTTTAAGCGGCGAGTAATAGCTTGCTAAAATGTGAAACGAAGTGGAACCGAGCAAGCTGTTACGAGTCCGACTTGAAAACCCTTGTTAGGTGTAATTTGTTATGGCCATTGAGCATAAACTTTTTGCCGGTCACTTAAATACTGCGCCATTTGAACCGGTTCATTTGGATCGAAAACAATACTTTGAGCTGTTCCTCCTGCTGAATTATATAAGCCATATGTCTTTTTGGAATACACAGCGAGAAGGGTTATGTCAGGGAGTTGTTGATTTATAGTAATATCACTATAAATTTCATTTAAAAAACGGCCAATTCCTTGTGCTGCAACACCTATTTGTTTAGCAAGGTCACCATAAGTTATTGTCGATTTATTCTTGGATATACCAATAAGAATATTAAGGCATTGTTGACTCTTTGGGGACATAAAAACTCCGATGGTTGGATTACACCTAACAATTAATAGTGCGATCATCGCGCATATTCATACCAGCGCTGCGATCATCTTCTTTTACATATAGTTTTAACAAATTACCTAACATATTACTATCACTAAGTTTTTATTGTGTTTAATAAATACTTAGAAGAGTAATATGCGCGCTTGGCTCATTTTCTTGAATATATGAGCGACAGTAGTTTGAACACTTAGCTAGATATAGTATTAAATCTATTTCCTTCAACATTCTTTAGTATATTTCATGTGCATTTTGTAACCATTAAATGCTACGTTAGATGTAACTATATTGAAGGAATAAATTATGAAACTTGAGTCTTTAGCGTTGCACCATGGTTATGAATCTGAAGCCACCACTAAGTCGGCGGCGGTGCCGATTTATAACACCTCTTCGTACACCTTTGATAATACCCAGCACGGTGCTGATTTATTTGATTTAAAAGTGCCGGGTAATATTTATACCCGCATAATGAATCCGACCAATGCGGTACTTGAGCAGCGTATTGCCGCGATGGAAGGCGGCATTGGTGCGCTGGCGGTAGCCTCGGGTATGGCGGCGATTACCTATGCGATTCAATGTTTATGTGAAGTGGGCACTAATATTGTAAGCACCAGCCAAGTGTATGGCGGCACTTATAATTTATTTGCTCACAGCTTGCCGCGCCAAGGTATAGAAGCGCGAATGATTAAAGCCGATGATTTTGACAGTTTTGAAAACGCCATTGATGAAAACACCCGTGCGGTTTTTTGCGAGTCAATTGGTAACCCTGCAGGGAATATAGTTGATATCGCTCGCCTAGCAAAAATTGCCCACAGTAAAGGAGTGCCTTTAATTGTAGATAACACCGTGGCTACGCCGTATCTGTGTCGTCCATTTGAGTTAGGTGCCGACATTGTGGTGCACTCACTCACTAAATATATTAACGGCCATGGTACCGCGATTGGCGGTATGATTGTTGATTCGGGCAAGTTTGACTGGAAAGCCAATGCCACTCGTTTTGCGATGATGAATGAGCCTGATCCGTCTTATCATAATGTTGTGTATACCGATGCGTTTGCTGAGGCGGCGTTTATTGGTCGTTGCCGCGTTGTACCCCTTAGAAACACCGGTGCGGCGCTTGCGCCTAAAAACGCATCAGACATTTTAATTGGCCTTGAAACGTTAGGGCTAAGAATGGATCGCCACTGCGAAAACGCGCAAAAAATTGCTGAATACCTAGAGAGCCATCCTAAGGTACTTTGGGTTAATTACGCGGGATTAAAATCAAGCCCGTATAACGAAATGAGCCAAAAAATTACCAATGGTAAAGCGTCAGGTATTTTAAGTTTTGGTATTGCGGGTGGCTTAGAGGCTGGTACGCGGTTTATTGATGCCCTTAACATGATTTTACGCTTGGTAAATATCGGCGATGCTAAATCGCTGGCGTGTCATCCTGCATCGACCACGCACCGCCAATTAAATGATGAAGAGCTCGCCAATGCTGGCGTTAGCCGCGATTTAATTCGGTTATCGGTGGGTATTGAAAACATTGACGACATTATTGCCGATGTAAGCCAAGCACTCGATAAAGCTTAAACCGTACAGTAAATACCTCAAACTTTTTTGAGGTATTTATTTTTGCAATTAAAAAGGAGTGCCGATACATGAAATTTTTAATTTTTCTCGGTTCGGTTAGAAAAAGTACCCCACCTAAGCCTGCGCGTTTAGGGGAAAGGGTAGCGAAAGCATGTGAGCGTTGTTTGCTTGAGCATTACTCTGAGCATGAAATAGAGCTTATTGATCCGCTCGATTATGATTTAGACCCTGTGTTTAAACCGCACTTTGCTTATTCGCAGGCTGAGGCACCTAAACAGCTTGATGATTTAGCGGCAAAAATTAAAGCATGTGATGGCTTTGTTATGGTGAGCCCTGAATATAATCATTCTATGAGTCCGGCACTCGCTAATTTGTTAAACCATTTTGGTAGTTCTTTATTTGGCTATAAACCCAGCGCGATAGTGACCTATTCTGCAGGGCAATGGGGCGGCGTACGCGCTGCTGTTGGTATGCGCAGTTTTTTAAGTGAACTGGGTTGTTTACCGGTATCAGCAATGATCCATGTACCAAAAGCGCAAGATGTGTTTATTGAAAATGGTGAAGCAAACAATAGGACAGAGCAAACATCGTGGGATAGCTATTTTTCGCGCACCTTTAATCAATTAGTTTGGTGGGCAGAAGGTGCTAGCAAACAACGTGAAGCGTTAGATCCTAAGCAATTAAGCAAAGATTTTAAACGTGACCCATCACAACGTAATGCGCCTTAACGGTTAAAAATTTAAGCTAGTCTTTTTTGGCGTCTTCACGAGGGGAGGCCAATATTGTTTCTTTTTGTTCGTCAGTTAAAATAATCCAGTCGAATATTTCGTCGCTAGTGCGCCCGCACCCAGTGCAGTAGACATTCATTCTATAACATTCACCGATACAGTCTGTTTTTAAATGAGTGGATTGTTTACTGGGTGTTTGGCGCATACATTCTCTCGTCATTATTTAGTGGCGACGGGCTTTCCTACTTCTAAAGAGGTCGACCAAGTTTTAATTTTTGATAACGTTTTGCTGGTATAAACAGAAATAACCGGCGACTTATCATCAAGTACAAAGGTAGTACGCAGCGACGTTTCTGACTCTTTTTGTGTTTCTAACCAGTTGTTTTTTTTAGTTAAACATTGGCGAGTGAGTTCAACTGCTTGTTGATGCATAGCTACCGCCTGCTGTTGATCTTTGTAGCTTTCTTGGCATTGATAGGTCACAGTTTGATTGTTAAAGCTAGTCACTTGGCAGTTATCGCCAAAAACGTTGTACTTTGCAGTCCACACATCTAAATATGAGTTTTGTACTTTGGTGTCTTTTAACGCATCAAAGCGATTATCGAATTCGGTTATTAAGCCATCCATTTTTTCACAGGGCGTTAAGCTGTCTAATTTGGCTTTTTGCTCGCTGGTTAAACTGCTACAGCCAGACAAAATAAGACCAGTGAGTATAAGCGATATATAAGTTTTCATAGTGCGCTATCCTTCTGTAATAGCTATTCCTTGAATATTAGCTAAAGGATACCTAAGGGAGAGAATAAATGCTATTGAGAAGGCTGAATTAAAAAGAAAAATTATGGCTTGTTATAACGATGTGCGCCACATAATGGCGCACACAGTAATCGTTGTATTTACTTATGACGACCTTGTAGGCAAGCAACTACATCAGTGAGTTCTAACCCTTGTCGTTGTAATAGTACAACAAGGTGATACAACAAATCGGCCGACTCGTTGGTAAGTTCATTGTTGTCGTGTTTCATTGCCGCAAGTGCCACTTCTACACCTTCTCCACCTACTTTTTGACAGCTACGGCTTAAGTCTTCTGCGAACAGTGACGCAGTGTAGCTTTTAGCGCTTCGCTGTTCATAAAGCCTTGCATTAAAATTACGCCAGATCGGGCATCTTGAACAATGGCAGGGATCATCTCGCTTTTAGCGAAAGCAACTTGAGTTTGTTTTTCTAAGGTTACTTGCATAGTCTTGCTGCCACTTGGTTATCGATTAAAAATTGTTTTAGTTCACCGATGTTTATCACGTTTTTGTGAAAAACACTGGCTGCGAGCGCACCATCCACTTGGCTTTGTTGAAATACATCAACAAAATCTTGCATGCTGCATGCTGCATGCTGCCTGCACCGCCTGAGGCGATTAAAGAAGTATCACACAGCTGGCGTATTTTGCTGAGTTGCTCGTTGTCGTAACCGTTGCGGCTTGACGCATTAGGATCGCCAGTAAGCTAGATAAACTAGATATTCACAGGTTGTTTCGTCAAAAAAGCTGTCAATGCCAACAACTACACACTGCTTGCCAAACTCATCATGTAATTCTTTAATTAGCTCTGGACGCGCAATAGAAGGGCTATTAATACTGATTTTGTCAGCGCCACGTTCAAGCACACGAGCTGCATCAGCCACCGATTTAATACCACCGGCTACACAAAATGGAATATCGATATGGCGGGCAATGTTTTCCACCAAATTGACATCGAGTAGGCGTTTTTCAACACTTGCACTGATCTCGTAAAACACCAGTTCATCAGCACCGGCTTCGCTGTAAGCTTTAGCTAGGGTAAGTACATCGCCAACCACTTCGTGGCCTTTAAATTTAACCCCTTTAACGACTTAGCCGTCTTTTACATCTAAACAAGGAATTATGCGTTTTGATAACATGAGAATGCCTAGTTTTTAAAATTTTGATTTGAAATAAAGCTGTTTTTACATTTATCGTTTGTATGACTAAATAGAAGACACATAGACTGCACTTGATATGTTATTTATTTGATAAATTTGAATAGTTCATTTAATGAATGAATCTTAATGCATTACTATGCAATGAATTCTTAGCCTCACCACATAATAGAACTCCGGCTATATTAATACTTAAAGCTAGAACTTAAAGTGATAATTAATGCCTTAAAAAAGTATTCGCTTCAAAGCTTATTTTAAATTTATAAAATACTAAATTTAAAATGTTTATTTGGAAAAGCGATAACAGTTTCTGCCGGAGTTTTTAGCTTCATAAAGGGCTTGGTCTGCCTGTGTTTTAAGCTTAATGCTGGTTTGAGTTTCTGACGCGCTGGTTGCAATACCAATGCTTATACCTAAGCTGCATTGCTGATCAAAAATAGTAAAGGGGGTGTTAATACTTGTGATAATTCGCTCTGCAATATCCGCTATTGCTTTTTTATCGTTTAACTGAGGAAGAATTGCTGCAAATTCATCTCCCCCAATGCGCGCAATAATATCTTGTTGTCGCAAACAACTTTTGATGCGAATCGCCACCTCTTTAAGAACTTCATCACCTGCACCATGGCCTAATTCATCATTGATGGGTTTAAAGTAATCTAAATCAAGGTACATAAGTACCAAAGGGCAGGAAAGCTGCGTTGCTTTTATGATTTCTAAATCAAGCTGCTCTAAAAAAATACGGCGGTTATAAAGCCCTGTTAAACTGTCAAAATAAGCATAGTTTTCTACTCTGGCTTGATATTTTCTTCTTTTAATTGTGTGGATGGCAAAAGTATAAATAACAAATATCATTAACGTCATAATACCAAGATAAAGAGCGATAATAAGTTTCTTTAAGCTACTAAACTCACTCTCTATTTTAGCCAGCGGGACTTTATTAATTAATGTCCATTCGGGTCTGTTTATTAGGCTATTAGCGATATTATTTGGGAGCAACATGTCGTTTAATAAAGTTAAGTGATCATAAATATAAACATTGTTTTCATTTTCAATAATTCCATTCGCTTGGGTTTGCATGCTTTGCCATATGTGTGGCTGCTGATCTTTAAAACGGTGTTGCGGTCTGTTAGCAAACATAAATGACCATTGCTTATTGGTATCTCCAAATAACCAATAGCTATCTTTATTAAGCAGCATAATATTGCCTGATGAATTTTTTGAGATATTGTCTAATTGGCTAAGTAAGTGAGCTCCTTCAAGGTTGACGATAAGTAGCCCTATTTTAGTTCCTTTGGGTCCCATTAGCACAGAAGCTAAACGTATCATTGGTTTAAAAGGGCGTTCTATCTCACCGTTTTCAAAGTTTAAATCTAATGGGGAAATAAAAATAGCTGACGGGTTCATTTTTATAGCCTGTTTAAAATAGTAACGATGGCTTTTGTCTTGTAGCTGCTCTGCTGAGACTATAGCAACATTGTGCTTGTCTCTATGCACCCTTAATAGTTCCTTACCTGTTAGATCAAGAATTCGAATTTGTGTATAAAAGTTTTTAATAGAAATGAAGTTAGCATAGTCTTGCTCTAGCTGAGCTCTATTGACCGAACTTAAAATGTCATGATCTTTAAAATGATGATTGTTTCTTAAAATCAGCAAGTCACGAGAGGCATGATTAAGTTGTTGTAAAAAAGCTTTTTTTGCTTGTTTTAATTCATTTTTTTCATGTTGTATAACATTATTAATACGTGTTTGTAATTGGCTTTGGTAAAACATATATAAGGCGATATATAACAATACCGCAGAGCAACAGTAGGCCAATGAACTAGTCAGTTTTGTCGTGTTTTTTTGTGTGTTATGTGATTGGTTTAATGAAAAAGCATATTTAATTACGAATAAATAAATAAGCGAGACACTTAAGCTACTTAAAATTAAGCCGTCAATGAGCATGATTTGCCATTGTTTTAACATGAGAGCATCAAAATTAAATGCAAACATTATGATTGCTTCAACAGTGAACACAATCATAGCTATTTTTATAATAAGGAACTCAGTTCTGAGCTTTTGGTGAGTTACAAAGTCATTATCGCGAAATAAGTAAAGGGTAGTGACAATCGCTACTAACGCGATAAGGCTGGAATCTAATATTACTGAAAGCCAAACACCGGTAAACTGGGTAACAAATGCGGCTAAAAAAAGCATAATAACAGCTTCACTAAACGCTAAAGATAAAAAGAGGATCAGTAAGCGTTTTATTGGCATGAAAGTATCCGTGGAGTAAGTGTTATTATTGAATTTCAAAACGAAAACATTTTGTAACTATATAATAATTATAAAGGATGAGAATTACTATAAAGTTTATTAAATTAACTGTAGTTTTGACTAAAGTATAATAAGGATCCGGTCAAAGCAGAACATTGTTTAACCGAATCCTACAATTTAGAGCTTAATTACTCGCTTACTGATTTTGTTTAACATTCATAAAAATAGCATATAGCACGGGTATCACGATTAAAGTCAGCAGGGTAGCAAACAGTAATCCAAATACTAAAACCACAGACATTGATTGGAAAAATGCATCAAAATACAGTGGAATAACCCCTAACACCGTGGTCAGTGTTCCCATCATTACCGGTCTTACCCGACTATTTGCCGAATCGATAATGGCATTATATGCAGCTTTACCTTGGCGAATTTCCATGTCCATTTGATCTACTAATACAATGGCATTTTTAATTAACAAACCAGAGAGCGATAGCAATCCTAATATGCCCATAAACTCTAGTGGAATTTGTGTGGTTACCAGTCCAAAAACAACACCAATTAAGGCTAATGGCACGACAAGCCAAATAATAATTGGTTGTTTTAAAGCGTTAAATAACACAATAACAATCAGCACCATGGCTAAAAAGCCCAGCGGAATAGTTGAGGCCAGCATTTCGTTAGATTCTTTCGATTGTCCGTATTCGCCATCCCATTCAAGTCGATACCCTTGAGGTAGGTCAATGGCTTCTATTTTAGGCCTTACCCGATTAAATAACTCTGAGGCTAGTTCACCTGGTAGTGGATCGGCTTGGGCTTTTATAGTCCATTCGCGGTCTTCACGCTTTAAAATACCATCGCGCCAGACGGTTTTAAACCCATTGGTTACTTGCGCAAGGGGCAGTGTTTCACCGGTTATATTGCTTTGCACTTGAATATTTCCAATATCGTTTATGTCTACACGTTCAGCTTGTGGCGCTCTAACAATAATAGGAATGAGCTCTTCACCTTCACGATACTGCCCAACGATTTGCCCCGAAAAATTTTGCTGTAAGGCTTCAGCAACCGCTTTACGCGTTACACCAGCGCGCTGTGCATTAATGGCAGAATACTGTGGCTCAATAACACTAATGCGTTGTCGCCATGTATCTTTAATTGATAGAGCGCCGCCATCATCAATTAATATTCCTTTTGCTTGTGCAGCTAGCTCTCTTAATACATCTGGGTCGGGCCCTTTAAATGTGGCTTCTATTTTAGAGCCCCCACCAGGGCCCATTACAAAGCGCCATGCTTTGCCTTGAGCATCGACAAAGTTATCGTCAATGTAATTTTGTACGGTAGGTAAAAGTTGATCTAGCTTTTTGTAGTCATCGACTTTAGCTAAAATTTGCCCATAAGAACTATTTGGTGACTCACTACCATAAATAAGCATGTAGCGAAGACCGCCGCCGCCAATAAGCGTTTGTATACCTTCAACGCCATTTTGTTGCTTTACAAATTTCTCTAACTTGAGCATATCTCTTTTGGTTTTTTCAATATCGGTGCCTTGTGGTAGCCAAAAATCAACCACCATTTGCGGTGTGGTAGAAGCTGGGAAAAAACCTGATTTTACAAATTGAAACCCCCACATAGACACACTAAAAGTGGCAACCACAATGGCAATACTAAGCCAGCGGTGATGCAATGCCGAAACCACAACAGATTGATATAACGCCATGAGTTTATTCGGTTTTGCTGAGCCTGAGGTGTCGTTATCTTGCTCTTTAAACAAGCAATAACAAAATAAGGGAGTTAGGGTAATGGCAAATAACCAGCTGTATAATAAAGAAATTAAAATAACCCAGAATAAATGACCGGTAAATTCAGCGGTATCACCTGGGGCAAGACCAATAGGCGCAAAAGCAACAATGCCTACCAAGGTACCACCCAGTAGTGGCCACTTAGTTTGCTTGACGACTTCGCTGGCAATGTCTAACTTTTTACGGCCTTTTTGTGTACCAACTAAAATCCCTTCGGTCACAACTATGGCGTTATCAACCATCATTCCTAACGCGATAATCAGCGCTCCAAGAGAAATTCGATGCATGGGTATACCGCTCAAATCCATGGTCGCAAGGGTCGCAAAAATGGTTAGCAGTAATACTGCGCCAATAATAATTCCTGAGCGCAAACCCATAAATAGCAGCAGGGTAACCATTACGATCACCAGTGCGACTAAAACATTCACTACAAAGTTGTCGACTGAATCTTGTACTACTTTACCTTGGTGGTAAAACTCATGCACTGTGATACCCAGCGGTCTGAGGTTTTCAGTTTGTTTTACTTTGTCATCAACGCGGTCAAATACTTTAACCACATTAGCACCCAATACACTGGCGACCCCAAGTGAAATTGCAGGTTTAGAGTTATAACGGACTAACTTGGTTGCTGGACTTTGAAAGCCACGGTATACATTGGCAATATCTTTAAGATAAATTGTTTTACCTTCACCGCTGGCACTAACCAATAGATTTTTAATGGTATCAACGGAGTTTATTTCTCCGGTAGGGTCGATAAAAATACGTTGATCGCCAATTTGAGTGTTACCAGCGCTCAATACAGCGTTTTGCTCATCTAAAATGCCGTAAATATTATTAATAGACACGCCTAAAGAGGCTAACTCTTCACGAGCTATTTCTACAAATATGCCTTCTTGCTGCACGCCTGTCATAGCAACTTTGGCTACGCCCTCTACTTGTAAAATGTCACTTTGCAAATCTTTAGCGTAGGCATGTAACTCGTCGGGTGAGTACCCTTCGGCGGTTATTAAATAGCTCAAGCCATACACATCACCAAAATCGTCATAAACTTGTGGCGTGCCAGTACCAGGCGGTAATGTTGGACGTGTGTCATTTATTTTGTTTCTTAGCTTAGTCCAAATAACTTGCAACTCAGATTTAGTCGGAGAAAACTCTGATTTAATCTCTACTTTAATTTCAGATAAACCTGTAGATGAGGTGGATGATATAGTATCAACTTCTTGTAGTTCTTGAATTGCACGTTCAAGCGGCTCAGTGACTTCTTTTGCAACTTCTAGCGGGCTTGCACCTGAATACGAGACAAACACTTGCGCGGTGCGAATTATAAATTCGGGGTCTTCAAACCGCGCCATATTTTTATAGGATGAAAAACCAAACCCTAGCGTTAAAATAATGAGTATGGTGCTAATTAATTTATTATTGATTGTCCATTTTGCTAAATCCATTACCGCGCTCCTATGCTTTAGTCCAAGGACGTACTTTCATCCCCTCAGTTACATAGTTTGCACCTGCACCAACAATTACATCGCCAGCACTTAAACCGTCAGTGACAATAAGTTGTTCTCCAATGCCATTTTCAATAGTAACGGGAGTTTTTGAAGCTTGCATAGTTTGATCGTCAACCGTCCATACAAAGTGTTCACCATTTTGTTCAAAAATAGCAAAGGTTGGCACTAATAAACGAGTGGATGCTGAGCTGGCTTCACGTGTAAGTTTTAAACTGGCATTCATACCTGGCAATATATTAAGGTTATTTGGTACAGCAAATGCAAATCGCACTTCATAAGTTTGACTCGCAGAGTCAGCTTCTAAATTGGCACGTCTAAATGTTGCTGGAATGGGGGGAGTCGATACATTTTGTAAAATAACTGACGCTACATTGTTTTGCTTAGAGTCAACCGTGGCCACAATTGAAGCGGGAATATTTACCACCGCTTCCATTTCGCCTTTACCAAATAAAGTAACAACATGTTGACCCGCGCTTATGTTTTCAAGCTGCTTTACTGGTACCTCAGCAACAATGGCATCGTAAGGCGCTATAATTTTACTGTCAGATAGTGCTTTTTGTGCTGAGTCATACTGTGATTCTGCTACTTCTTTTTTAGATTTTAGTTGCTCTATATCTCGTTGTGAAATAACCCCATCTTTAGCGAGCTTTAAACCACGTTGGTAATCATTGTCGGCGGTTTCAAACTGAATTTTGCTCGACTTAACCTCATTAATAAAGTTTCGTTGTTCCAATACGGCTATTACATCGCCTTTTTTTACGTTTTGTGCGGCAATAACGTTAAGCGTTTCTAGCTTTCCGCTAACTTGAAAAGCAAGCTTTGAGCTATTTATAGTGTCGATAGTGGCGGGGTAGGTGAGCGTTTTTGATTGCGACTCATCACCTATGGTTATTAGTTTAACCGCACGTGGTTCGTTTTGTTTTTGCGTGCTGACTTCACTTTCTGAGCAACCGGCTAATAAAAATATAAACATGATACTAATCAAATTAAATTGAGTAAAACAAGGTGTTTTGATCATCTGGTTTACCTTAAATAAAAAGTGCGTTGTTAATTGTTGGCATTTTTAAGCAATTAAAAATTATAAAATAGCCAATTGAGTTTGTTTTCAAATTTACCTTAAATGCAATGTTTTAAGTAGTAACTACTGACTACTTGAATGGAAGCAGCCGTTAGCTAATGAGCAATAAATAACATTTTAATTTCAACAGTTTATTATTACTTGTACGGTTTTGTATTAATTTGTTTGATTGTGTAGAAAGCACCAAAATTACAACTTAGTACTTGCTCATATAGGCCTAAGTATAATTAACAATCAGTTTTTTAAAAGTGTAAGCCTGTAAACATAAGTTGTTTATAGATTTAAAACCATAAACTGTATTTTTTATTAATTAAATTGAAATATTAATTGCTTAGCAGCGGTCTTGTAAAAGTCATGTTGGTATCGCTTGATAAAAGCGCTTCAACGTAAGGCATCACTCAGTAATGGTTAGCCATTTATTTACAGACGTAATGTTAACTATGAATAACTCCTAACATAACCATTAAAAAATAATCACACGAGGTCTAATCCTACCATGAGTAAAAAAATCACCTTAATGGCAATAATCACTTTATTTGCTTTAACGATTTTATATTTTACCGGCGCATTTAATCGTGACGTAGTAACTGCACAGCGTTTTGTTAATTTACAGCAAGGCGATAATGCCCATGAGGGGTTTCGTCGTGCACATGCAAAAGGTATTTGTTTAGCTGGCTCTTTTGAGTCAACGGGTGAACTTGCTAAGTATTCGCAAGCTAAGGTATTTGATTTAGGGGCCACCCCTTTTGTAGGTCGCTTTTCTATCGCGGGTAATAATCCAACTGCACCTGATTTAAAAGCACCTGTGCGTAGTTTAGCGTTTTCTATAACTACCGATGATAACCAAGAGTGGCGTGTTGCAATGAACACGCCCCCGGTTATGGCGGTAGCTACGCCAGATGCGTTTTTTAAACAACTACAAGCACTTTCACCCGATCCGGTAACTAAAAAGCGTAGCCCAGAAAAAATTAAAGCGTTTTTTGCAGCGCACCCTGAAAGTGCCGCTTTTAATAACTGGAAGGCAAGCTATACACCAACCAATAGTTTTGCCACTGAGCAGTATCACAGCATTAATGCGTTTTATTTAGTGGATAAAAATGATGAAAAGCACGCAGTACGCTGGATAGCTAAACCGCAATTAAGTGATGAAAACATCCAACCTCTTAATAATGATTCACCAGATGCATTGCAGCTACAACTTAAAGACCAAGTAGCTCAAGCTCCGGTTAAGTTCGATATGCTGTTTAGTTTTGCAACCGAAGAAGATGATGAAAACAACCCAACTGTTTTATGGCCACAATCGCGCAAAACCATCAACGCCGGTGCGTTAGTAATATCACGCTTGCAAGCACAAGAGGGTGGGGTATGTGAAAACATGAACTTTGATCCGCTGGTATTACCAACAGGTATTGAGCCAAGTGCAGATCCTATTTTACGTGCCCGTGGCGCTGCCTATGCAGAGTCATTTCGTCGTCGTGCTAGAGAAGTACTTTTAAATAATTAATCACAGGAACGAGTCAATGAACACAATTACTAAATACTCAGCGTCGAGTATGCTGATTCACTGGGCAATGGCATTAATTATACTTTCTATGTTATTTCTTGGTTTATCGATGGTACAAAGTTTAGCCGTATGGCAATTAGAAGCTATACAACTACATAAATCGTTTGGCGTGTTAGCACTGATATTAGTGGCGATAAGATTAATTAATAAAGTACTGCATAAAAGCCCTGCATTACCCCAAAGTGTGCCTAAAGCACAAGCTTTAGCGGCACATTTAACCCAAGTGGGCTTATATGCGTCTATGATTTTAATGCCAATTTCAGGCTGGTTAATGCAAAGTGCTGACGAACGTTCTGTGAGCTTTTTTGGTATATTTACTTTGCCTAATTTAGTTAGTAAAAATATTGAGACCTATGCGTTTTTTCGTGAAGCACATGGCCTCATTGCTTATGCATTTTTACTGTTTATTTTTATGCATGTAAGCGCTGCACTTTATCATGGTTTAATAAAGCAAGATGGCGTATTGGGCTCTATGTTACCGGGTAAGCATAAATAATTTAGTCAAAGTTAATTAGGGACTGTTGACCTTTTGAGATTAAATTTGCAGCAGTCTGTTTGGTATTTAGGCAAGGAAGAGCCTAAGTAGTGTGAATATTCCACATATATAGGCGATAACGCAGCATCAATGCCAAACAGGCGCTACCCGAAGGGTTCTGCCTAGAGGCTATTTACTCTTTGTTGCCTACATGGATGTAGGTAAGGGGCGTGAGCAGGACGCGGAAGCTTTGCTCGGTTTTTACTTATTCTTACATGGATGTAAGCCAGTAGAATAACGCAGGAGCAGTTATCGAGCCCACTAGGTTGCAAACCTCGCGCCGCGATTAAACCGCCCCTAGTTTGAACAAATATTAATCCGCAAAGGTCAGCAGACCCTAGTTAAAGGATACCTAAGGGAGGGATTAAATGCTATTGAGAGGCTGAATTAAAAAGAAAAATTATGGCTTTTTATAACGATGTGCGCCACATAATGGCGCACACAGTAATCGTTGTATTTACTTATGACGACCTTGTAGGCAAGCAACTACATCAGTGAGTTCTAACCCTTGGCGTTGTAGTAGTACAACGAGGTGATACAACAAATCGGCCGATTCGTTGGTAAGTTCATTGTTGTCATGTTTCATTGCTGCAAGTGCCACTTCTACACCTTCTTCACCTACTTTTTGACAGCTACGGCTTAAGTCTTCTGCGAACAGTGACGCAGTGTAGCTTTTTGATGGGTCATCATTTTTACGCTCAACAATGACATCTTCTAATTGTGCTAAAAAGCTTAAGCTTGGTTTAGCATCATCGCCAAAGCAGCTTTGTGTGCCTAAGTGGCACGTTGGGCCCTCTGGGTTAGCCATTACTAAAATTGAGTCGTAGTCACAATCGGTATGCACCGATACCACGTTTAAAAAGTTTTCTGATGACTCGCCTTTGGTCCATAAACGCGATTTAGAGCGCGAATAAAAGGTCACTTTATTGCTCTCAAGCGTAACTTTTAACGCTTCGCTGTTCATAAAGCCTTGCATTAAAATAACGCCAGAGCGGGCATCTTGAACAATAGCAGGGATCATTTCGCTTTTAGCAAAATCAACTTGGGTTTGGTTTTGTTGTGTTAATTGCATAATCTTGCTGCCACTTGGTTATCGGTTAAATATTGTTTTAATTCGCCAATGTTAATCACATTTTTGTGAAAAACGCTTGCTGCCAATGCGCCATCGACTTCGCTTTGTTGAAAGACATCAACAAAGTCTTGCATACTGCCTGCACCGCCTGAGGCGATTAAAGGAATATCACACAGCTGGCGTATTTTGCTGAGTTGCTCGTTGTCGTAACCGTTGCGAACACCATCTTGGTTCATACAATTTAAAACGATTTCGCCTGCACCTAAGTCTTGTACGCGTTTAACCCATTCTTCGGTTTTATAACGGGTGCGGCTTGATGCATTAGGATCGCCGGTTAATTGATACACTAAGTATTCGCCGGTTACTTCATCGTAAAAGCTGTCAATACCTACAACAACACATTGCTTACCAAATTCATCGTGTAGCTCTTTTATGAGTTCAGGGCGTGCAATAGCAGGGCTGTTGATACTTATTTTATCGGCACCACGCTCTAAAACCCGTGCTGCATCGGCTACCGATTTAATACCGCCAGCCACACAAAATGGAATATCAATGTGGCGGGCAATGTTTTCAACCCAGTTAACATCAAGTAGGCGCTTTTCAACACTTGCGCTGATTTCGTAAAAAACCAGTTCATCGGCACCAGCATCGCTGTATGCTTTTGCCATTGTTAAAATATCGCCCACTATTTCATGGCCTTTAAATTTAACGCCTTTTACTACTTGGCCGTCCTTTACATCTAAACACGGGATTATGCGTTTTGATAACATGCTAACGCCTCCTCAACACTAAATGCTCCATCAAGTAGTGACTTACCTAAAATTACGCCGCCCACACCAAGTTCATTGAGCTTTTTAATATCATCTAACGAGCTTACCCCACCTGAGGCTTGCACTTTAATATTTGCATTATGATTAATTAAATCTTCATAAAGCGCAAAAGAAGGGCCTGACATGGTGCCATCTTTGCTGATGTCCGTGCATAAAAAGTCAATAACATCCAGAGCAACGTAAAAATCAACAAGCTCAAGTAAACCAAACTCAGATTCACTTAGCCAACCGTGAGTAGCAGGTGCCCATCCTGTGGCTGTTTTATTTACATCAAGGGCAATTACAAAGTGCTCGGCGCCAAATTGTTCAATCCAAGCTTTCACTTGCTCACGCTTTTCAACCGCCATTGAGCCAATAACCACTTGGTTTGCACCTGCTTTTAGCCAATCTCTCACGTCTTGCTCTGAACGAATACCGCCACCTACTTGGTAAGGTACATTGAGAGCTTTTGTTGCTGCTTGAATATGTTGCCACTGTTTTTTACTTGGATCCCGTGCACCTTCTAAATCAACTAAATGTAATTTAGTGGCACCACTGTCGGCATACTCTTTTAAGCGAGCACCAAGCTCAAAGGGATAAAACTGTGCAGTATCGTATTTACCTTGATACAAACGGACAATTTGATTTTGTAATACATCTAATGCTGGAATAATCACTGTATTTCTCTTTTAAAAGCATGAAGAGCAACCTAAAGTTGCCAATCAATAAAATTTTGTAATAAACGCGTGCCCACTTTAGCGCTGCGTTCAGGGTGAAATTGCATGCCTGCATAATTGTCTTTAGCTACAATTGCAGAAAATGTTTGCCCGTATTCGCTGCTGACTAGTGTGGCGTTATTAACGGTATGGGCGAAACTGTGCACATAATAAACCTGATCGTCTGCGTGCAAACCTTGAGTCAACGGGTGCGCTTGTTGAACAGATAGGTTATTCCAGCCCATATGCGGTGACGTTAAACTCCCTACATCCAGTGATTTTACTTGGCCTGGTATTTTACCTAAGCATTGCACGTTACCTTCTTCAGTGCTTTCACACAGTAGTTGCATGCCTAAGCAAATTCCCATTAGCGGGCGCTGATATTCGTTAATTGCTTGCTGCCAACCATTATCAACCAAACGCTTCATAGCAACAGATGCATGACCAACACCGGGTAAAATAGCACGTTCATAGCCTGCTAATTGTTCTGGCGAAGTAATCACCGTAGGGTTTTGCCCTAAACGCTCAAATGCAAACCGCACTGAGTTAATATTGGCACAACCGGTATTAATTATCGCTATCATAAACATCCCTTAGAGCTGGCTGTTTGTTGGCTGGTATCTTGCGCAATAGCCATGCGCAAAGCACGAGAAAACGCTTTAAATAAGCCTTCCACCTGGTGATGACAGTTGCCGTCACTTACCGATAAAATAAGGCTAATTGCGGCGTTATCACTTAAACTTTTAAAAAAGTGTTCAACCATTTGTACGTCTAAATCACCGGCTTTTTCACGGCTAAAGTTGGCGTTTAATACAAATGATGCCCGACCTGATAAATCAATTTGTGCCTCGGCTTTACATTCATCCATAGGCAAGGCAAAACCATAACGCGCAATTTGCGATTTGGTGCCAAGCGCTTGTTTAAGGGCAACACCTAAAGCAATACCAATGTCTTCAACAAGGTGGTGCTCGTCTATGTGTAAATCGCCTTTGGCTTTAATATTTAAGCCAATATTGGCGTGAGTGCGAATTTGATCCAGCATGTGATCAAAAAAACCTAGGCCAGTTTCGATGCTGCCATTTTTCGTTTGATCAAGGTTAACCGCTACATCTATTTGTGTTTCTTTAGTGTTGCGTGTCACACGGCCTTCACGGTTGGCTGTGGTCAGCTTAGTGACAATGGCAGGCCAGCTACCATCATATAAAATACCTTCACAACATAAGTTTTGCGCAAGGCCAATATCGGTTTGGCGATCACCAATCACAAAAGAACGTGCTAAATCAACTTTGCCTGAGCGCATCAGTTCGGTTAGTAAGCCTGTTTTTGGTTTACGGCAATCACAGTTTTGTTCATCAAAATGTGGGCAAATTAATACTGACTCAAAGCTGATGCCTTGGCTTTGTAAGATGTCCATCATTTTGTCTTGCGCAATGTCAAAATCGGCAGTTGGGAAGCTGTCTGTGCCCAAGCCATCTTGATTCGATACCATCACTAAGCGATAGCCTGCGGCTTGCAGTTGCAATAAGGCAGGAATGACACCTGGTAAAAACGCTAGTTTTTCAAGGCTGTCGACTTGTTTATCGGTGATTGGCTCTTCAATAATAGTGCCATCGCGGTCTATAAATAAATAGGGGTTACTCATGATACTTCCTGTTGTGCTGCGGTTTGTGGCAATTGCAGGCCATCTAACCAAATTTTTACTTGTTCTAATTCTTGTTCATTACCAATTGAAATACGTAGCCAGTCGTCTTCATTAAATAAGGTGAAGGCGCGCATTACTAAGCCTTGTTTAAGCGCTTGTTTAAAGTAATCTTTGTTCGTTAATTTTAAAGTAACGAAGTTGCCTTCACCAGTGAGTATTTTTAATACTGCAGGAGAGGCGTTTAACCAGTCAATAAGCTTTAACTTTAAGCTATTTAAAATCGTCACTTGGCGACGCATTGAGGTAATCGCATCAGGGGCAATGGCTTGCGCTGCAATGCTGGCCACCACACCCGATACCGGATACGGTGCAATGACTTTACGAATAGGCGCTAATACACTGGCCTGAGCGAGAGTAAACCCTGTTCTTAAACCCGCAAGTGCAAACGCTTTTGAGAGTGTACGAAGCACAACAATATTACTGAACTCGTTTATAAGTTGTGTTGCACTTTGCTCTGGACAAAACTCTATATAGGCTTCATCAACAATCACTAATGCTTTACCTGCAAGCGCAGTGGCAATGGCTTTTACTTTATCTAGCGGCGTTAAGCTTCCAGTTGGATTATTTGGATTACAAATAAACACTAGTTTTGAGCTACCCACAGCGGCAACTATTTCATCCACGCTGGCATTTAATAAAAGCGCTTGTGTTAGGCCATTGATTGCGACGTTGTGTGTATCGGCCGTTACTTTGTACATACCATATGTTGGTAAAAATAGTGCAATGCTGTCTTTTGACGGTTCACAGTAGGTACGTACTAATAATTCAATGCCTTCATCTGCGCCGCGAGTCATTAATACATTTTCGTTTTCAAGCTCAGCATAGGCAGCGTAGCGGTCAATAACCAATTGAGGCTGAGGATCGGGGTAACGATTCAAGTCTTCAATTGTTATTTCAAGGTTTTTAGCATACGGGCTTTCGTTCGCATTAAGCCAGGTTGTGCCGGTTAGTTTTTCACTTTTAGCTGAGCTATACGCAGCAAGCGCTGCAATATTATCAGGTAATAAGCCGCTCTCATTGCTCATTTTTTATTGCCTCTAAACGAATTGAAACCGCATTAGCGTGGGCATCTAGGCCTTCTGCATCTGCTAAGGGTAAAATAGCTTTTGAAAGCTCAGTTAAGCCTTGTTTACTGATAGTTTGTACTGTGTAAGTACGGAAAAAATCAAGTAAATTCAAGCTAGAGTAAGTTGCACTGTAACCATAAGTGGGTAACACGTGATTAGTGCCTGAGGCATAATCGCCCGCTGACTCTGGGGTGTAATCGCCAACAAATACAGAGCCTGCATTCTTTACTTTATCTAAATAAGGAGTGGCATCGCCAAGCTGTAATATTAAGTGCTCTGGCCCATATTGCGCTGATACGTCAAACGCTTGGGCTACTGAATCAACTAGAATAAGTGACGAATTAGCCAATGCCTGTTCGGCAGTGTCTTTTCGGCTTAAGTTGGCAAGTTGACGTGTGAGTGCATCTTGCGTTTGTTCAATAATGGTTTCACTGTTACATAATAAAATAACTTGTGAGTCAGCCCCGTGTTCTGCTTGAGACAGTAAGTCGGCAGCAATAAACTCTGGGTTTGCACGTTCATCTGCAATCACTAACACTTCTGATGGCCCTGCTGGCATATCAATCGCCATACCTGGAATCGTTTGTGCGACTAACTGTTTTGCCATAGTGACAAAGCTGTTACCTGGGCCAAAAATTTTATTTACTTTAGGAACAGACTCTGTGCCATAGGCCATAGCAGCTATCGCGCCTGCACCGCCGCTTTCAATAATTGTAGTGATACCACATAATTTAGCGGCATATAAAATAGCCGGGTTAATTGCTTTATCACCTTGTACTGGTGTGGTTAGTACTACGGTTTTTGCACCGCTTAACTGCGCCAATACACCTTGCATAATAACCGATGACGGAAGAGGGGCACTTCCGCCAGGTACATAAATACCGACTGCTTCGATGGCTTGATATTTTAGTTCACAGTCAACGCCGGGTTGAGTCGATAACTTAATATCTTTTGGTAGTTGCGCTTGGTGAAAACATTTCACATTGGCATAAGCGGTATCAATTGCATACTTAAGCTCTGGGCTTAGCATTTTCTCAGCGGCATTAATTTCATCAAGTGGTACACGTAAACGCGGCTCGGCTCGGTTATCGAACTCTTTTGCTAATGCAAGTAAAGCGGCATCGCCTTGCGCATTAACTTTTGCCAAAATAGTCTGGCAAATGCTTTCTACTTTTTCACTCGCTGATACAGCAGGGCGCATAAGCGCCGCTGCTTGAACTTGTGATGATTCCTCATTCCAACGAAGCATTGTTGTTACTCCATCATTTTTTCAATTGGCATAACTAAAATAGAATTGGCACCAAGGGCCTTAAGTTGTTCCATGGTTTCCCAAAACAGGGTTTCACTGCTCACCATGTGTAGGGCAACATATTCATCATTACCCGCAAGAGCCAGTAATGTAGGTTGCCCAGCGCCAGGTAAAATTTCACAAATTTCATCAAGCTTGTCTTTTGGTGCGTGTAACATAATGTATTTGCTTTCTTTAGCTTGCTTTACACCACGTAAACGCGGCATTAGTTTATTGATGAGCGCTAATTTTTCAGGATCTTGTAGTTGAGTGTTTTGGATTAAACAAGCATTTGACTCTAAAATGGTATCACCCTGCATTAAGCCATTTGCTTCAAGTGTTGCGCCTGTAGAAACTAAATCACAAATAGCATCGGCAAGTCCTGCTCGTGGTGCTACTTCCACTGAACCGGTTAACATTACTGTACTGGCGTTAATGCCTTCGCGTTTTAGGTATTGACTTAAAATTTCTGGGTAAGTGGTTGCTATGCGTTTGCCTTCAAACCAGCTTTTGTCTTGTTTACCAAGTTCTTGTGGCCATGCAAGTGCTAAACGACAGTAGCCAAAGTCAAGTTTAGCAAGCTTTGTTACTTCACTCGGTACACCTTGGCGTTCTCTTTCTGCTTGTACTTCAACTAATACGTTTTCGCCAACAATACCTAAATCACATACACCATCCATAACTAAGCCTGGAATATCGTCATCGCGCACACGCAAAACGTCGATAGGCATGTTGGTTGAGTGTGCTATTAGGCGCTGCTCACGAAGATTGAGTTTTACACCCAGTTGTTTAAGCAGATCTTGACAATCTTTAGATAGGCGGCCGCCTTTTTGAATGGCGATACGAAGACGATTACTATTATTCATTACTCATTTTCCTTTAATTTAAAAACTAAAAACCCCGAGGAAACCTCAGGGCGAAAATGAATCTTGGTATGTTGATTCGCCAGAGGTTTCCTTTTAGGAACAACCTCTCAGCGAAAGACCTGACAGGTTATTCCGATGAATGATGGTGGTGATGTACAACTGTCAGTGAATTAAGCATTTTTATATCCTGTTTAGCTATTCGTTACTATGTTAACGCTTAGCTGCTGTTTGTTTAATAAATTTCGCATTTATAAAAACACATTCACTAACATCATGGCAAGAAAAATATTCTTTAATTAAAGAATATCTTATAACTGCCGATAATAATTAGAGTATTGCTTTATTTATCAACAGCTTTATAGTGATTAAATTACGTTCAATTCAATGGAGGCATGCATGGATATAATGATCCCTTATTTAGGGCCTATTACGCGTTTGACGCTTGAATCTAAAGGGGCTTTTCATATTGCAGGGGTTCAACAAAGTGCCAGTGCCAAAAAAGTAGAGCTAGAAGAGCGAAGAAAAAAGGAGGTAGAAAAACAACATAAGCTGTCGTTTGACGAAAATAAATCGCGCAATAACACCGCTGAAGAAGATGACGACAAACCCCATCTAGATACATGGGCTTAAATAAAGCTGATTGCCTGTCAGAGTATAAAGGTAATTACAAAACCTCCTTCACTTAATTAAGCCCTCAGCTTAAATTCCGTTTAACTCTCTACAAATCACATTAGTTTAAATTTTTACAGCAAGAACGCGACTTTTTAGTCATCGTTGAGTGATGAATATTTACTAGTCTAACTTATAAAACTAATCCCATCGTTGAATTTTTAAAATGTAAATATATGTATACATAATGTTATATATTGTTTTTGCTATAAATACGATTAATTATAACTAATTGTAAATAAAGCACTAAATATCTTTACTAATACTTTAATTGTAAATTAAATGTTTAATTTTCGTTATGTCAGTTTGCGGTCTATGCTGATCCCTAATCGGGTACAAGGTGTACCGGTTAATACAAATATACTAAAAACTTAAACTTTAACGGAGCGTAAACGTGAATTTATCTAAAATCACAATAGCAACTTTTGCTGCTTTAACCTTGGTTCAAGCAACAAATGCAGTAGCTGCGAATAAGAAGTATCTAAATCAACAACCGACAATTAATAACATGGTGCAATCAAACTCTGCTTCCTTGCTATCGGTAAGTCCAAATCAGTTGATTGGGTTAAGTGTAGGGAACGAATTAGTTGTATTAAAAGAGTTTACTAGCAATAACGGTGAAGTAACACGTCGTTACCAACAAACGTATCAAGGCATTCCTGTTATTGGTGATACAGTCAGCTTAACATTTAATAATGGGATGCTTAAAAAAGCCCATGGCGCCGCTGTTTACAACATTGATGAAGATTTAGCGGACGTTTCAGCTAAGTTGACAAAAAAAGATGCGATTTTAAAAGGGTCAAAAACAGGCATTGCAGCAAAATCAGTCGGCTTGAAAAAACATAACGAGCAATCAAGACTCGCTATTTGGGTTGACGATCAGAATAAGGCGCATTTAGTTTATGAGGTGTCTTATGTTACTTATGGTAAGTCACCATCAAGACCATATCAGATCATTGATGCTAATACTGGTGAGGTATTACTTAGTTACGATAACTTACAACATGCCAATGCAACAGGTCCTGGCGGAAATCTAAAGACAGGCAAGTATATTTATGGAACTGATTTTGACAGTCTAGATGTTAGCCAATCGGGTAATACTTGTACCATGAATAACGCAAATGTTCGTACTATTAATTTAAATGGTGGAACGAGTGGCTCTTCCGCACATTCATTTACGTGTCCTGAGAATACGGTCAAAGAAATTAATGGCGCATATTCACCGCTAAATGATGCTCATTTTTTTGGGAACGTTATTTTTAATATGTATAACGATTGGGTAGGTACAGCACCCTTGAGTTTTCAGTTACAAATGCGCGTTCATTATTCAAGTAATTATGAAAATGCATTTTGGGATGGCAGTGCAATGACCTTTGGCGATGGCCAAAATACGTTTTATCCATTGGTAAGTTTAGATGTATCTGCACATGAAGTTAGCCATGGCTTTACTGAGCAAAACTCAGGTTTGATTTACAATGGTAAACCAGGTGGATTAAATGAAGCATTTTCGGATATGGCTGGTGAAGCTGCTGAATTTTATATGAAAGGCAGCAACGATTGGCTAGTTGGTAAGGATATTTTTAAAGGTAATGGTGCGCTGCGTTACATGAATAACCCTACCCAAGATGGCCGTTCAATAGATAACCAAAGCAACTATTATTCAGGTATGGACGTTCATTATAGTTCAGGGGTTTATAATAAGGCATTTTATAATTTAGCAACTTCGCCGGGTTGGGATACGCAAAAAGCCTTTATCGTAATGGCTCGTGCCAACCAACTATATTGGAGTGCGGGTGTAGGCTGGGATTTAGCCGGTAACGGGGTTATGGATGCAGCCTGTGATTTAAATTATGACCCAAATGATGTTAAAGCTGCTTTAGCTGCCGTTGGGGTTAATTCAAATCTTAGTTCAGGTAGTGAATGTGCAACAACACAACCACCGACTGACGATGAAGCATTAACCAATGGGGTAGCGCGTACGGGTATCAGTGGCGCTGAAAAAGAGCAACTATTCTTTACTTTAGATGTTCCCGCTGGCGCGACAAATCTTCAGTTCAATACTACTGGCGGCTCAGGTGATGCAGACTTATACGTTAAATTTGCCAGCCGACCGACCTTAAATAGTTACGACTGTAATAGCACAACATCTACTAGTACAGAAAGCTGTAACATAAGTAATGCACAAGCGGGAACTTATTATGTAATGGTTGAAGCATGGAATGCTATATCTGGCGTATCATTAACGGGTAGTTACTCAGGTGATAATGGTGGGGTAACTCCTATCAACAGAACTGAGTCTAATATTAATGTGACAACTAATAACTGGAGTCGCTTCACTCAAGATTTATCCGCAGGGTATAGCACTTTAAATATTAGTATTGCTGGTGGCAGTGGTGATGCTGATCTTTATGTAAACTTTGGTTCGCCTTCAAGTACGTCTTCATATTTATGTAGACCTTACAAAAATGGCAACAATGAAGAGTGTACATTTGAGAACCCGCAATCGGGTACTTGGTACATTGATCTTAGAGGCTACAGCATAGCAAGCGGTGTAACACTCAATATAACTGCTAATTAGGCATAGTTATAAAAGGGGCTTAGCCCCTTTTTTTAATGCTTAAAACAAAAGTGAAATGATAAGGAATATTTATGAATTACTTTAAACAACTAGCAGTTATTACTACTTTAACTATGAGTTTTAATTGCTTAGCAAATGAAAATCCAGACAATATTTGGGTAACTATTGATTCAACTGCAGCCCAGCATTATCAACATGAACAAGGTACATTTTTACAAAAAATACCTTTTTCTCATAGAAAATCAAGCCCTATACCAGATGTTGATTTACTCAGTGTACCTAGTAACGCGGTAAATAATTTGAGTGAGTTTATGCATCATAACTACAATCGTTGTGGTGGGTTTGTTGCTCATAGCTCGTTTGAAGAAGCGAGTGATTACGCAAAACAATTAGCGGTCGTTCAAAATAGCCAAGCATTATTAGCTTACAATTATTCTATTGATAATGCGCAGACGGTACAAAGTTTAATTAATGCACAAAGTCCGATTAACTTACAAAGCACAGTAAATTCACTGACTAACTTTAATAATCGTTATTATACCTCGCAAACCGGTGTTGATGCTTCACAATGGTTGCAAAGTTATTGGCAACAAATTGCAACTACCCGAAGTGATATAACCATTGAAAGTTATCAGCATAGTTGGGCGCAATCATCCGTCATTGTAACCATTGCCGGTGCTGAAAATGCAGATGAGCTTGTAGTTATTGGAGGCCATTTAGATTCGATTAACCAAGCGAATCCTGCACAAGGACGCTCTCCTGGCGCGGATGATAACGCATCGGGTATTGCAGTGTTAACTGAAGCTTTAAAAGCGATAGTTGAAACAAATTATAAGCCGCAAAAAACCATTAAAATTATGGCATTTGCGGCAGAGGAAGTAGGTCTGAGAGGCTCTAAAGATATAGCCAGTAGTTATCGTGCGCAGGGTAAAAATGTAGTGGGTATGGTGCAATTTGATATGACCGGCAACAACGGCAGTATCGAAGATATTATTATGATGACGGACTACACAAATAATGCTCAAAACCAGTTTTTAGCGCAGCTTATAGACACATACTTACCCCAAATTAGTTATGGCTTTGACCAATGTGGTTATGGTTGCTCCGATCATGCTTCATGGTACCAACAAGGCTTTGCTGCCTCTATGCCGTTTGAATCAAAAATGAATGATATTAATCCACTCATTCATACACAAAATGACAGTAATTTCGATGCTGATCATGCAATAAAATTTGCTAACTTAGCTGTAAGCTTTGTAGCTGAATTGGCAAAGAATGCTGGTGATGTAACACCGCCAAGTAATAATGAGTTAGTAAATGGTGAGCCAATTTCTGGTATCAATGCCACTGCTAAAGAGCAGCTTATCTATACATTGAATGTACCAAAAGGAGCGCAAAATTTAAGCTTTGAAACCTCAGGTGATAATGGCGATGCCGATTTATACGTTAAGTTTAATCAGGCGCCAACATTAAGCGATTTCGATTGTAAAAGTACGTCTGCCACAAGTAATGAACGTTGTGATATTCCTACAAGCGATGATGGAACTTACTATGTAATGGTTGAGGCATATAGCGCAATTAACAATATTTCTTTGATAGGTAGTTTTGAGCAAGCTGGTGCTTTAGAGCCTATCAATCGCGTAGAAGATAACATTAGCGTAAATACTGGTGATTGGCAGCGTTATGAACAACGTTTAGTTGCAGGCTATTCTTCGCTAAATGTTGCTATTTCAGGTGGAACTGGCGATGCTGATTTGTATTTAAATTTTGATGCGCCATCATCTAATACACAATATGTGTGTCGCCCTTATAAAAATGGCAACACAGAAACATGTACTGTCTCTGCACCCCAAGCAGGTTTATGGTACATAGATATTAAAGGTTATCGTAATGCAAATGGCATTACCTTAACTATTAATGCAGAATAATTAACAGGGGCACACGCCCCTTTATTGGTTAAATTCTCACTCACTTTGGCTTGCCCTTCCTCAACAGCTTACGTAGAATCCCGCTATTATTTTTTACATAGTGATTGGTATTATCAAACAGCTGTTTAGTGCGACCGGGCCTTTGGCTTTATCAATAGATGGATACACACCACGCCAGCCTCAAATCGATATGGCGGTGGCGGTTGAGGATGCATTAAAAACCCGATCTCAACTTGTTGTTGAGGCAGGCACTGGCACAGGTAAAACCTTTGCTTATTTAGCTCCCGCTCTTAAATCTAAGGGCAAAACGATTATTTCAACCGGTTCTAAAGCACTGCAAGAGCAGCTTTATCACCGCGATTTACCCGTATTAGTAAAAGCCTTAGGTGCAGCTAAAAAAACGGCCTTGTTAAAAGGGCGTGCCAATTATTTGTGTACGTATCGACTAACTCAACATGTGGCACACGTACCAACAGACGACCCTGATGTAATGCATCAGCTCGCTATGGTTGCTAAATTTGCCAGTGAAACTCACAGCGGCGATTTAGCTGATTGTATTGGTATTGAAGAAGATGCCAAAGTGTTGCCGTATGTAAGCTCGACTGCAGATAACTGTTTAGGCAAAGAGTGCCCAGACTTTCAAGAATGCTATATTCGCAAAGCGCGTTTAAAAGCCGGGGATGCCGATGTTGTGGTAATAAATCACCATTTGTTTTTTGCTGATATGGCGGTAAAGGAATCTGGTTTTGCAGAGCTAATGCCCAATGCAGATGCCTACATATTTGATGAAGCCCATCAATTAAGTGAAATTGCCAGTGACTATTTTGGCGAAACCATGAGCACCAAAAAGCTGGTGGATTTAATTAACGATTTGCGCGCTATTTATCGCGCTGAAATTCCAGACATGCTGCAATTAGGCAAAAGTTTAAATAAACTTGAAACCAGTGTCGCTGATTTAAGGCTGCAGTTTGGAGTAGATGGCAGCCGAGGTGACTGGCGTGAAAAGCTCAGTAATAAGCTTATTTGCTCGGCCTTACACCGGGTTATTAGTGATTTAGAGTTTGTGTATCAGGTATTAAAGTTATGCTTAGAGCGAAGTGATAAAGTAGAACATCCGTTTGAACGAGTATTGGCTTTTAAAGGTCAGTTAGAGCGCGTATTCGATACTGCTCAAACAGGTTTTAGTTACTGGTACGAAACCACGAGGCGCTATTTAACTATTAATATTACGCCTCTGAATGTATCGGCTAAATTTGCTTTAATGATGAAAGAATCTGGTGCGGGGTTTGTATTTACCTCGGCCACGTTATCGGTCGACAATGAACTGAGCCACTTTAATGCGAGCCTTGGCTTAAAACCAAAGCAAAGTATGATGGTAGATAGCCCGTTTGATTATGAGAATCAGGCGTTGCTGTGCTTACCTCGTTATTTACCACAATCGCATGAAGATAATATGCCCCATGCGATTGTAAAATTAACCTTAGAGCTTATTAAGTCGGCTAAAGGGCGTTGTTTTGTGTTATTTACCAGTTACCGTATGATGCATTTAGTGGCTGAGGGCTTAACTACGCAAATGGACTACCCAGTTTATATGCAAGGGCAAATGTCTAAACGAATTATACTAGAAAAATTTACTCGCCATGGTAATGCGGTATTGCTGGGCACCGCGTCATTTTGGGAAGGGGTTGATGTACGAGGTAGTACCTTAAGCTGTGTTATTATAGATAAACTGCCATTTGCTGCACCTGATGACCCTTTACTACAAGCTAAAATGCAAGATTGCCAAATGCAAGGCAAAGACCCGTTTGCGCATATTCAATTACCTCAAGCGGTGATTGCCTTAAAGCAGGGGGTAGGTCGCTTAATAAGAGACAACAAAGATAAAGGCGTGTTAGTGATTTGCGATAATCGCTTAGTTACACGCCAATATGGACAAGTATTTTTAAAGAGTTTACCGCCAATGCGCCGTACACGTAGCTTAGAAGATGCCAATACATTTTTAAAACATATTAATTGAGTACAAAAATGATCAAAAGTAACATTCTCGCCCTAGATGCCTCTACTGAAGCATTATCAATTGTTTTGCATTATCAGGGTAAAACATTTCATCATTTTGAAGAGTGTCCGCAGCAGCATAGCCAAAAAATTCTGCCACTTATTGATGAGCTACTTGGTAAAGCCGGCTGTAAATTAAAAGATTTAGACGTAATAGGATTTGGCCAAGGGCCAGGTAGCTTTACTGGCGTGCGTATAAGCGTAGCCATTGCCCAAGGTCTTGCGTATTCAACTAATTTACCATTAGTTGGGGTATCCACTTTAGCAGTCATGGCACAACAGGCGTTTGAACAGTTTGGTGCTAACGATGTTTATTCTAGTATTGACGCGCGTATGGGAGAAATCTACTTTGCTCAATACCACGCAAAAGATGGATTGATGACACTTAAAGGCGAAGAGCGAGTATTCAAACCTGAATTGTTAGATGCAACTTTGATAGATTCAAATATCGATGCTGCAGCCGTGGGGACTGGTTTTAAAAGTTACCCTGATGCACTAACTCCATTTAATAATGTAACCATACAGCCTGAAGTAACCTTACCGGATGCACAGTATATGTTGGCACTCGTAGAGGCGCAGTACCTTGCAGGTAAGGGTGTAAAAGCCAGTGATGCACAACCAAAGTATGTGCGTGATACGGTAACATGGAAAAAATTACCGGGCCGTGAATAAACAAACACGGTTGTTTGCAAATTAAGCGATTTTAAATCATAATTTAAGTATGTTGTTGGTTGGAGAAGCGCTGTGTCGCTACCTATAAGTTCAGGTTTTTTTACAGGTGATATACCTGCTAAGGTGCGTTCTACTTCGGCAGTTCCGGCGCAGCCTGAACGAGTAGTAGAGCAAGCCAAACCACAAAAAACTAATACCGATTATGTCAAAAGCAGCCCAGAAGGGCTTGAACTTGCAAAAGAGTTTACAAAAGCGAACAGCAAAGATACCCAATACAGCCAAACTATTTACGATCAACCCAGTGCTCAAGTAAGCAAAGCGATTTCTACTTATACTGAGTTTGCTAATTTAGAGCGAAGAGCTGAAGTTCAAAGCTTAATTGGTGTTGATATATACGCTTAGCTAAGATTAAAAAAAACAAAAAAGCCCGAATGAATCATTCGGGCTTTTTTAATTTCATTACTGAGATTATTGTTCTATGTAACCAATCAATTTTTTAGCTATATCGGTATTATTTTGAGAGCCAACAAAGTCATCACTATTTTTGCCATAAGCAAATACTTGTACATCAGACGCTGTGTGACCGCCTGTTGTCCAACCTGTAAAGCTTAAGTCATTAATAATGCTTTTAACGGCCAAATTGAGCGTTTTTAAACCCATAGCTTTGGCTTGATTAAGCTTAATTTCGTTTTCAGCTGTAAACTCAATGCTCGTATTTTCCTGCCATACCGCTTTAAGATTATCTGACTCCATTAGTAATTTGGTCAATGTGCCCGCAGTGGCTTTTACACCTTTGATGACATCTGTTTCCCATTTATATTGGCCATGTGCACCAATAGTTAAACCGCCTGTTGAGTGGTCTGCCGTGATCACTAAAATAGTGTCTGGGTTGTTATCTACATAGGCTTTAGCCGTTTCGATTGATTTAGCAAAGTCATCCATTTCAGCCATTGCACAGGCAATGTCGTTTGCGTGACCACACCAGTCAATTTGGCTACCTTCAATCATCACAAAAAAGCCTTTATCATTTTGCCCATCAAGCAAATCAAACGCTTTAGAAGTTAACTGCTTTAATCTTGTTGGGTTTTCATCAAGAGCAAACGGTAAGCCTTTAGGTGCATATAAACCTATAGCAGGCACTTGAGTGATTTGGCCAAGGTTTTGAATATCATCGCCATATTGATAACCAGCTTGTTTAAATTCGTCTACTAAGTTTCTGTCATCACGAATAAAGTATTGAGTACCACCGCCTAACATTAAATCTACCGGTAATTTACCTGCAATTTTATTGTCAATGTAGTCATTAGCGATATCATCGTAGTTTCTTCTTGATTCATTATGTGCGGCAAAACTTGCTGGTGTTGCATGGTTTATTTGTGAGGTAGCTACTAAAGCTGTTGTCATTCCTTGCTCTTTTGCAATTTCTAGCATGGTTTTAACAGGCTTTTTAGCTGTATCGACGGCAATAGCGCCATTATAACTTTTATGGCCGCTGCTAAGTGCAGTTGCACCTGCTGCGCTGTCTGTAACATAGGTATGGTCATCTGGATACGTGTGCGCCATGCCTTTTAATATGGTATCAAAAACGGTGGTTTCTATTTCTTTTGTTGTTGGGTCATCTTTGTAATATCGATAAGCGGTTGTGAAAGCGGGACCCATGCCATCACCAATCATATAAATAACATTTTTAGGCGCTGTTTGAGCAAATGCTCCTGTTGTTGTACATAAAAGCGCTAATAAGCCGAACTGTTTTTTCATTGTGTGTACCCTTTAAGTGTACTTATTTTAATAGCGACTATTATTGTATACTGATGACCAGATAAATAAATGAATATGTTATGAAATCTCGCAATTTAAGTGTGTGCTCTTCAAGCTCGGTTCTATTATTTGTGTATTAACTCTTGTATGTTACTGCTATAACCAAATAAAAAGTAGAGGTTTGCATTGCAACCATTTTCTGTCAAAGCTAACGACTTAGATATACATGGCCTTAAATTTGGAGACGGTGAAGAGGTTGTTATTGCGCTTCACGGTTGGTTAGATAACAGTGCTAGCTTTGCACCTATGCTAACTGACGTACCGTCAAATCAAACATGGTATTGTATTGATTTTGCAGGGCATGGACTATCATCTTGGCGAAGCCCTCAGGCACATTACTACTTTATTGATTATGTGGATGATGTGTATGCCTTAATCACAGCGCTTAAATTAAAAAAGGTACACTTGGTCGGGCATTCGATGGGGGCGATGGTCGCGGGTTTATTTGCGAGTTGTTTTAACGAGTATGTTAAATCCGTTTCTTTTATTGAAGGAATTGGCTGCGTTACCACGCAAGCAAATGAAGTCGCTTCACAGCTAAGAAATGCCATACTTAACAGGGCACGGTTAACGATTAAAAAATCAAGGACATACACTTCTAAAGAACAAATTTATCAAGCGCGTGCAAAAACAACTGATTTAAATGATGAATTAATCGCGTTGTTGATGGACAGAAATATAAAACAAATGCACAGTGGGTTTGAGTTAACAACTGATCCTAAGCTTAAAAATCACTCAGGTTTTAGATTTGATGAAGCGCAATGTATTGGTGCAATAAAAGAATTAATTGCACCATGTCAATTAATATTAGGTGATAAAGGTTATCCATTTGTAAAACAAAATCTAGACAAGTATAGTAAATATTACAATAACTTGAGTGTAATAGATGTGCCCGGTGGACATCATTGCCATATGCAAAGTAGTGGGCTATGTTTTGAACACATTCACGCATTTATGGTGCAAAGTAGTGCATGTTAATTGTATATTACCGATAAATGTGGGATTATCTCTAGATTAGAGTATTTGCTCAATTGTGAAAGTGCCTTACTTAGATTAAGGTTAATAAAAATATAATTATAAACAGGGGCTAAGAGTGGAAAAAATCTGGCTTAAGCGCTACCCAGAAGGTATGCCTGAAACAATCGATCCTGAGCACTACAACTCGTTACTCGAAGTGTTTGAAAAAAGTTTTAATGAATACAAAGATTTACCTGCATTTACAAATATGGGTAAAACATTGTCATACAACGAAATAGATGCAGCAACGAAACGTGTTGCCGCCTATATTCAAAACGACTTAGGGCTAAAAAAAGGCGATAAAGTGGCTGTGATGATGCCTAACTTGTTGCAAACCCCTATTGCTATTTTAGGTATTTTACGCGCAGGGTGCGTTGTGGTTAACGTTAATCCACTTTACACCGTACGTGAGCTAGAGCATCAGTTAAAAGATTCTGAAACATCGGCAATATTTATACTAGCTAACTTTGCTGATACGCTTGAAAAAGCGCTGCCTAACACTGACGTGAAACACATTGTGGTTACCCAAGTAGGTGACATGATGGGGGGTCTTAAAAAGCATTTAGTTAATTTTGTAGTTAAGCATTTCAAAAAAATGGTGCCAAGTTACACGTTACCTAACACGATTAAATTTTGTGATTTATTAAAAGCTGATCCAAATGGTTACACACGCCCAGACGTCAATCTAAGTGACTTAGCTTTTTTACAGTACACAGGTGGAACTACCGGTGTATCTAAAGGCGCAATGTTGAGCCATGGCAATATGGTAGGCAACCTTGAACAAGTGTCTGGTTGTTTAGACAAAGTACTTGATCGTGGTAGTGAAGTGGTTATTACCGCGCTTCCGCTTTATCATATATTTGCGCTAACAGCTAACTGTTTGGCATTTATGAAATACGGTGGTTTAAACGTTTTAATTACTAATCCACGTGATATGCCTGGATTTGTAAAAGAGCTGAGCCAGCATAAATTTACTGCTATTACAGGGGTTAATACTCTATTTAATGGCTTATTAAACACTCCTGGTTTCTCTGAACTTGATTTTAGTCACCTTAAAATGTCATTGGGTGGCGGTATGGCGGTACAACGTCCTGTTGCAGAAAAGTGGCAAAAAGTGACCAATACTAAATTAATGGAAGGCTATGGCTTAACTGAATGTGCTCCATTAGTAACAATTAGCCCATATGATTTAGAGGCATATAATGGCTCTATTGGTTTACCTGCGCCAAGTACAGATATTAAGTTAATGCTTGATAACGGTGAAGAAGCGGCTAAAGGTGAGCCAGGCGAGCTATGGGTTAAAGGCCCTCAAGTTATGCTTGGTTACTATAATCGCCCAGACGCAACCGCTGAATGTTTAAAAGATGGTTGGTTTGCAACCGGTGATATTGCGACGTACGATGATGAAGGTTTCTTCTATATTGTTGACCGTAAAAAAGACATGATTATTGTTTCAGGCTTTAATGTTTTCCCAAATGAGATTGAAGAAGTGGTTGCAATGCACGAAGGTGTATTAGAAGTTGCTGCAATTGGTATTCCTCATGACATTAGTGGTGAACAAGTTAAAGTTTTTGTTGTGAAAAAAGACCCTTCTTTAACTGAAAAAGATATAATAAAACATTGTCGTGATAATTTAACTAATTATAAGGTTCCTAAACTCGTTGAGTTTAAGGATGAGTTACCCAAAACTAACGTGGGTAAAATTCTCAGAAGAGCCTTAAAAGATTAGCAACTATAAAAAAGCCGACATATGTCGGCTTTTTTATTGTAGGAGACTCAGTGCACTACCAATTGATCCAAACCCAAAATGAGCTAAATACGTTTGTAGAACAAATAAAAAACAAACCCATTCTTGCTATTGATACCGAGTTTATGCGCCGCCGTACTTTGTATCCCGAAGTTGCACTCATTCAAGTTTATGATGGCGAACATTTAGCACTTATCGACCCGCTTGCAGAGCTTTCCTTATTTGATTTTTGGCAGATACTTAAAGATCCAAACGTGTTAAAAGTACTTCATTCTCCTTCTGAAGATATTGAGGTTTTTCAAAAATACGCAGGTTTTGTTCCTTATCCATTGTTTGATACTCAGTTTGCACTTCAGCTATTAGGCGAGGGTAACTGTATGGGATTTGCCTTAATGGTAAAAACCTTGTTGAATATTGAAATTGATAAAAGTGAATCGCGTACCAATTGGTTACAACGTCCCCTCACTCAAAAACAACTTGAATACGCTGCGGCCGATACGTTTCACTTACTGCCCTGTTTTGAGTTAATTATAGACAGCATTAAAGCGGCCGATTTATTTGATATTGTTATTAACGAAAGTGAATTAGTGGCAAACAAGCGTGCTTTTCAAACACCAGATGAGTTACTTTATAAAGAGATTAAAAATGCATGGCAGCTTAAGCCGCATGAATTAGTGGTACTTAAAGAGTTAGCTGTGTGGCGAAGAAATAAAGCAATTCGAAAAAATCTAGCGCTTAATTTTGTTCTTAAAGAGCACAACATGACTGAAATAGCTAAACGAGGCCCGTCGAGTTTAAACGCGCTAAGACAAATTCCGGGTGTTGAGCCTATTGAAGTGAATCGTTCAGGGGTTGAAATTTTAAAGTGCATTGAGCAGGCTAAAACAGTTCCACCTGAGCTGCACCCACAAGTACTCAAACGTTTAATTGATTTTCCTACGTATAAAAAAGTAGCGAAAGAAATCAAACAAAAAATTACGAAAGTTGCTAAAGAGCACAATATACCAGAAGACGTCATGGCATCTAAAAAGCAAATTAATCAGCTAATTAGTTGGAATTGGAAGCTAACAGATGAGCAAAAATTAAATCACATAAAGCCAGATTTACTCAGTTCATGGCGCTATGACTTTGTTAAAGATGCTCTAAAAGAGTGGGATAATTAAAGTCATAAAGGCGAGTGATAAACAAATAAAAAGGGCGCTTAGCGCCCTTGTTTGTTATTTCTTTTCTTCGTCAGGTAATGTGACATTGAGCTCGAGTACGGCTAAATCGTCTTCATTTTGATCAAACTGAACTTGAACCGCATCGGCGCCTACATTTACGTACTTACGAATGACATCTAATATATCTTGCTTTAATTGCGGCAAGTAATCAGGTGTACCACGCTGAGAACGTTCGTGCGCGACAATGATCTGCAATCGCTCTTTTGCTAATGACGCACTGTTTTTCTTTTCTGAGCGGAAGTAGTCAAGTAAAGACACATTAACCTCCAAATATCCGTTTGAATAAACCCTTTTTCTCAACATCTAAAAATCTAAATTCAACCGTTTCACCTAATAAACGACTGATCGCATCGGCATAAGCTTGGCCTGCGTCAGATTCGCTATCAAGGATAACGGGTTGTCCTGAGTTAGATGCACTAAGTACTGCTTGAGATTCAGGTATGACACCTAGTAAGTCGATGGCTAAAATGTCCTGGATATCTTCAACAGATAGCATTTCACCTTTTGTTACACGATCTGGATTATAGCGTGTTATTAGCAAATGCTCTTTAATGTTTTCTAAACCTTCTTCGGCGCGTTTAGATTTACTGTGTAAAATTCCAAGTATACGATCAGAATCTCGTACTGATGAAACCTCTGGATTAGTGGTTACAATTGCTTCATCAGCAAAGTACATTGCCATCATTGCACCGGCTTCAATACCTGCCGGAGAATCACAGACTATGTAGTCAAAGTCTTCTTTTAATTCATTAAGTACACGTTCAACACCTTCGCGTGTGAGTGCATCTTTATCGCGTGTTTGTGATGCAGGAAGTAAAAATAACTTCTCTACACGTTTATCTTTTATGAGTGCTTGGTTAAGGTTGGCTTCGCCATTGATTACATTAACGAAGTCATACACTACGCGACGTTCACAACCCATAATTAGGTCTAAATTACGTAAGCCGATATCAAAATCGATGATAACAGTTTTGTAGCCTTTTAGTGCTAAGCCTGTACCAATTGCTGCGCTTGATGTTGTTTTACCAACACCCCCTTTACCCGAGGTAACGACAATTATTTTTGCCATGAGATTTATCCTTTAACCAAAGCTGAAATTTCTAAAGATTCATTTTTTTGTTGTATTTGAACTGCGTTACCCCAGTGTTCACCTTGCAGTGAGTCACTGATCCAGTAATTACCATTGATTGAAACGAGTTCTGCTTCTAATTTATTACAAAATATATATGCGTTTTCTAGCCCTTTTGCACCGGCAATAGCACGGCCGCGTAGAGTTCCATAAATGTGTACATTACCATCGGCAATCACTTCTGCACCATGGCTTACTGCACCTAACACCACTAAATCACGGTCTTTGGCGTAAACTTGTTGGCCTGAGCGTACTGCACCATTAATAATTTGTGCTGGTAAATACACGGTTTTTTCAACCACTGACGTATTAGGCTCTACTCTTGCGGGTTCACTCTTAACGTCTTGTGAATAGTTTAAAACAGATAACCCTGCAGCTTTTGCTTGTTTGTGTTGCTCATCCGAACCATTACATACACCCACCGCATTAAAGCTCATGCGTTCAATAAGTGATTTTAAATGAACAAAGTCGATTGTGCTGTTTTTTACTTCAATTAAATTAACGACAATGGGGGCACCCTCAAAGAATTTTGGGGCTTGGGCTATTTTTACATACAGTTGTTCTGCTAAAAGGTTAATATCAGTACTATAAAGATGTAAAACTGATAACGTAAAAAGGTTGCCTTTTAGCTCAAAAATTTGGTCCGACATAGATGCTCAACTGGATTGTCTAGTTAGCATGTAACATTATATAAACCTAGGCTGAACAAGGCTTTTATTAAAGTTTCCACACTAATTTTTATAACTTATTATTATTGCCATGTTATAGTGTGTAGCACTGTTAAGCAAGATTTTATAGGGCCATAATGCTAACTGCGGTATATAAAAGTAAGAAAAAAGCAGATACTTTCTTATTTATTGAAAAAAGAGACGATTTTAGTAAAGTTCCGGAACCTTTAATGGCCATGTTTGGTCAACCTCAGTACGTGATGATCATTAACTTAGCTAAGCGAACTCAATTAGGCGTAGCGGATTTAGACACTTTAAAACAGTCGCTTAGCGACCAAGGCTATTATTTACAAATTCCGCCACCAGAGGAAAACTTGCTGAGTCAATTAAGAAAACAAAATGGAGTAGATAGTGATTAAAAAATTAGCAGTTGTATTGTGTGGTGTATGTTTAAGCTCATCGGTGATGGCAAAAACCCAAGCTGAGTTTCAACAATACCTTACTAATTTAAAGCAAGAGGCAATAGCTAAAGGCTACGATACTCAGTTAATTGAGCAAGCATTTGCCACTGCATCTTATAAAGAAAAAGTGATTTCTGCAGATAAAAATCAGCCTGAAGTAAAAGAAACACTGGAAACATATTTACCAAAACGTGTGCCTCAATGGAAAATTGATCGTGCGCGTAAATTATATAAAGAAAACCAAGAAGTTTTAGAGAAGGTCGCAAAAGACTTTGGTGTTCAAGCACGCTTTATCGTGGCTATTTGGGGCTTAGAGAGTAATTTTGGTGCCATTCAAGGTGGCCACAACGTGATTTCATCGTTGGTAACACTAGCATTTGATGGACGCCGTGAAGCACTATACAAACGCCAATTATGGGCTGCACTGGATATATTAAAGTCGGGTCATATTACGCTTGATAAATTTAAAGGCTCATGGGCAGGTGCAATGGGGCAAACTCAATTTATGCCAACCTCATTTAATGCCTATGCTGTAGATTACAACAATGATGGCCGCAAAGATATTTGGACAACCAAGGAAGACGCGTTTGCCTCTATTGCTAATTACTTAAAGCAAGAGGGTTGGAATGACAACTTAACCTGGGGTCGCCAAGTTCAATTACCTGCTGATTTTGACCAGCAGTATATTTTAAAGCGCGGTACTAAAACACGTAAGCAATGGCTTGAATATTGGAACAATTCAGAGCGCTCACTCGCTGATTGGCAAGCATTAGGGGTTCGTCGTGCTGATGGCAGCGATTTACCAAATGTTGCTGTGGATGCTGCACTAGTGATGCCTGATGATGTAAATGGGCGCATGTATTTAGCATACGACAACTACAAGGTATTTATGCACTGGAATCGGTCATATTACTTTGCAACTAGCGTGGGCTATTTGTCAGATAGAATTGCTTACCCAAAGATTTAAGCTAAAGCAAATAACTAAAAAAAGCCGCAAATTGCGGCTTTTTTGTGAGTTACATATCGACTAAACTTCTTTTTTAAATATTTTATCTTTTAGGTCAATGACTTTGCCAATCCCTGAACCTAGTTTCATTAGCTTATTAAGCTGCTCAGGAGTTAAACGTTGTAATTCTGAGGACCATTTAGTTACTGTTTCAAGTAAGTTATGGATTTCGCCCATTTGTTTTTGAGCATAAATTTCATCGTCGTTACTTGCTTCGTCTAGTAAGTTATCTCGGAGTAAGCTCAGTGTAGGCTCAACTTCACGTTTTTTGCGCTCTTCGAATACGCGATTTGCCATATCCCAAATATCGCCTGCAGGGGCATAGTACTCTTTTCTATCTCCTGGGATATGCATTACTTTGATCAGCTGCCAAGATTGTAATTCTTTGATCCCCATACTCACGTTACCGCGAGAGATACTTAGCGCATCAGCGATTTGATTTGCCGTCATTGGATCTTTAGTAATAATCAATAAACCACACATTTGTCCAATGGTGCGATTAAATCCCCAGCGGCTGCCCATCTCACCACAATGCATTACAAAGGCAAAGTTTTTTTCTGATAATGTCATTGTTACAAGTTTCAAAAATAAATGAAATCTATGCTAGCACGCTGGTTAAGTATGGCAAGACTTAAGCTGGGATAAAAAACCACGTTTTACGACTAATGATTGATATAGATTAATATTTAAGCATTTATAGTGAGGTATGTTGCGGGTATGCAACATAATCTTGCCGTTTAACGCCCTTGTTAAATAGCATAAACTTTTTATAAACGATGGAATGACTATGAAAGCAGCAATAAATACAGAATATAAAGGCAAGTTAGCGATCACCGATTTACCTATTCCAGAAGTAGGCCCTAACGATGTCCTAGTAAAAATAGCCGCTTGTGGTGTGTGCCACACTGATTTACACGCATGTCATGGTGATTGGCCGGTAAAACCAAAAATGCCATTAGTACCTGGACACGAAGGTGTTGGTGTAATAGAAAAACTAGGAAGTAATATTAAGCACTTAGAAGTGGGCGATAGAGTAGGCGTACCATGGCTATACAGTGCATGTGGCCATTGTGAGTTTTGTTTAGATGGACGCGAAACCCTTTGTTTATCGCAACATAATACTGGTTACTCTATTGACGGTGGGTATGCAGAATACTGTTTAGCTCATGGTGACTACATCATCAAAATACCGGAAGGTTTAGGTTTTGCTGAAGCTGCCCCCTTATTTTGTGCCGGCGTAACAACGTATAAAGCTTTAAAAGTGTCTGGCGCTAAACCAGGTCAATGGGTTGCTATTGTCGGTGTGGGTGGTTTAGGGCACTTAGCAGTGCAATATGCAAAAGCAATGGGCTTTAATGTTATTGCGGTAGATACTGGTAAAGAGAAAATGGCGCTAGCTAAAGAGTTGGGTGCTGATATTACGCTTGATTTTAAAGAAGTGGTGCCCAGTGAGGCCATTTTTGAGCAAGTAGGTGGCGCGCATGCTGTTGTTTGTACGGCAGTATCAAAACCAGGTTTTGAACAAGCTTATAAAAGTGTTCGCCGAGGGGGGAAATGTGTATTGGTTGGATTACCGCCTGAAGACATGCCATTGCCAATTTTTGACACCGTATTAAATGGTGTTTCAGTGGTTGGCTCTATTGTAGGTACGCGAAAAGACCTGCAAGAATGTCTTGAATTTGCTGCGCAAGGCAAAGTAAAAGCCATCATTGAAGAGAAAAAACTTGAAGATATTAATGAAATTTTTGACGATATGTTGAAAGGCGAAATCAATGGTCGGATTGTTGTGACTATTTAATAAAAAAGTATGTAAAGCGCACAAATTGTGCGCTTCAAATACTATAGTTAGGATAGCTTACAGTTTATAACTCAAGGTCAATTTAGCGTTGCGTTCTTCACCTGGCATACCACCTAAAAACATGGCTTTTGAATAGTAAGTTTTATTAAACAAATTATATAAGTTTAGCTGTACACCCCATTTATCTGTATTGTAGCTCAATCCTGCATCATACACTGTATAACTCGCTACGTAGCCATCTGGAATACCGAATGCTGTGGAGTTAGTACTGCGGTCATCAACATATTTAACACCGGCACTTATTTTTAATGGCTGTGAAAGTTCAAACCACTGTGCGTTGTAGGTTAACCATGTACTTGCTGTTACATAAGGTACGCCTTTTTGGCGGGCATCAAAGGTGCTGGAGTTAGGGTTTTTCTTATCGCGGGCATCTTGGTAAACACCATTGATATTGACTTTCCACTGCTCATTTAGATAAGCATTTAAATCAAGCTCCACACCTCGGGTTTTTTCTTCGCCATCAAATAAGCTTTCAGGGATTGATGGGTTGGGTTTATCGTCATCAAATGCTGGGTTATCATATTCTAAATTAGTACGTGCGGTATCAAATACGACGAGTGAGGCGAGTAGCTGATCGTCAAAGCCTTTCACTCTGATACCTAAGTCAGTACTGAGAGATTCGGCATCATCACGATCTGCTTCATTACCAGTAACAGAGCCTAAAACACTATACGTTGTGCGACCTTTAGAATGATTGATAAATAGTGAGATATCATCACTTGGCTTATAAGTCGCACCAAGGTTGTAGGTTAAGCCGTTATCTGAAGTGCTGGCCTCTGGTGTGGCGGCTGCGGCACTTGCGCGATAACGGGCATCTATTCCTAGGTGCTCATATTTTTGGGTGATTTCGTTATAAGCAATACCCACTCGAGTGGTAAACGTGTCGTTAATATAGGCTACATGCTGTAAGCCTAATCCCCAAGCTTGTACTTTTTTATTATAGTTACTGGTTTTAAGTGGATCATAATCGCTAAATTTAGCGTCTTCCCACTTTGGCGTACGTATATCTAAAATATATGGCAGCGACCCCTGGTATGTTACATCGCCATTTTCATCTTTGAGGATATAGTCTTTATCCCAAATAGAATATTGTGTAAAACGGATATCGCGGTCTTCGTAATTAGCATTTACTAATAGCTCATTATCTATATCAACTAGGTTAAAGTCATAACGTAAGTCTGCAAAGTATTGCCATGATTTTTCATCGGCTTGTACTTGTCGATATTGTTGACGACGTGCAGCAAATGGGTAGAGCACATCATCTATAACGAGTGGAGCACGTGGGTTTGCATTAATTACCCCTTTATGGTTCCAATAAACATAGTTATAAGCACCCGTTTGACGAGAGAAGCTTGACTCATAGTTACGATATTGCAGTTGTTGGTTTAAAAACAAATCATCAGTTAGGTAATAGTTATGTGTTAACTTAAAACGCAGTTCTTCGCCTTCGTTATCTTTCGCCATTGGGGAGATTATCCCTCGATGACCAAATTTATAAGGGGTTAAGCCATCGGACGCTGCTAAAGAGTCCGCTAATTGTTGACGTTGGGCTGTGGTTAATTGCAAACCTTCCATTGTTGGGTCGTTTACTAAATCATCGCCGGTTACTTGGCCGGCGGTTTTGCCATTGACCGACTGTGCGTTATAAATGCGGATAGGGTGGCCAACGGAATCAACAGCAATGGCATCTTTTATATAAGCCGCTGAAAGCATAATGTCTTGCTTGTCATCGAAAACATATTTTAGTGAGCTATAAATTTCATCTCTGTCATCTTTTAAATCACGGTAGCCGTCGCTGCGTGCAGTTTTAAAGTTGACCCTGTAGGCCAAATTATCACTAATCGCATCGGTGCTATCAAAAGAGAGTGAATAGGTGTTCCATTGCCCAACCTCGGCTTGCACTGAGTGTTGAGCTTCAAACTGCGGTTTTTTTTCAATTAAATTTATAACACCGCCAGCACTGCCCATGCCATATAAACCTGTAGCAGGACCTTTGAGCACTTCAACAGCTTCAACATTGGTTAGCGAACGTGTAGGGTTAAAGGTATTGCCTAAACCCGCACCACCGTACATACCATCGTAGGTATAGTTTGCACCTAATCCACGCACTACTAGATTGTCACCAATGCCATAGTTATTACCTGCTTGTGTTACACCACTTATATTGCGGGCTAAATCTTGGAGGTTATCTACACCTTGTGAATTTATCAGCTCTTGATCTACGACGACGATAGGGGCCGGCGTTTCCATTAACGACATGTCAGACTTGGTGGCAAGGCCTGAGTTTAAAACCACATGGTTTTGTTGCTCGTAAACGCTAATTCGTTCAATATCTGAATTAACTTGTGACTCGTTAGCCATTGCTAAACTTGCGTTTAAGCACGCCAGAGTGAGGAGAGAGTATTGAAACCTTTTCATAAACTGATAACCATTCGCATTTGTTAATTTTCGCGAATGATAATGGTTATCATTTTAAAATTAAATAAAAAGTTCAATTTTTTTTACTTTAATAGGTACGCTTGCTTGATTGTTATTCAATGTGATTTAAAAGTAATCATATTTGAAAATTTCAATGGAGTATTACAGTAGTTAGTTGGTTTAACGGAAAGATTATTTTAAATAAAAAATTGATGGTTAAATGAGCTGCTTTGCTACATTTGCAAAAAACTGTTAAGGTTGAGCGCAGCCCAACCTTATAGAGACGTTTTGGGTTTACTGTTTGTAAACCACACCCGCTTTCATAACGAATGGGATCTGCTCTAGTGTAGAAATGTTTTTTAATGGGTTAGTGTCTACCGCTATAATATCAGCTGCAAAGCCAGTTTTAATTTGCCCTAGTTGTTTATCAGCTTTTAATAATTTAGCACTATTAATGGTTGCGGCTTGGATGGCTTGTAATTCACTCATACCAAATTCAACCATTCGCGAGAACTGCTTAGCGTTATCGCCATGCGGGTAAATAGCTGCGTCGGTTCCAAACACCATGTTTACACCCGCTTCAACCGCGCGTTTAAAACTATCGCGTTGTTTTTTTGATACCAGACGTTCTTTATTTAGGTTTTCTTCATCAACGCCATTTTGCTCACCAAAGCTCAGCGTATACTCTGTATTATAAATATCCATAGACAGCCAAGTTCCATGCTCTTTTGCAAGCGCAATTGCTTCATCGTCTAAAAAGCTAGCGTGCTCAACACTATCTACACCGGCTTTTATTGCCGTTTTAATACCGTTAGTTCCATGTGCGTGAGCGGCAACAGGTAATTCACGCATGTGCGCTTCATCAACAATGGCTTTCATTTCTTCAAAGGCGTATTGCTGTATGCCGACTTTTGTTCCTTTAGAGAATACACCGCCTGTGGCGCATAGTTTAATTGCATTAGCGCCATATTTTATATTTTCACGCACTTTAATACGCACAGCCCACGGACCATCCGCAACGCCAGTGGCAGTATATTTCATCTCTGGAGGTAAGCGATTATTATCGCAGTGCCCACCAGTAATACTCAAAGAAGGCCCTGCAGCCCAAATGCGTGGGCCGATAATATCACCTGCATTCACACCGTCTCGCACCGCAATAACACTGTAGCCCTCAGCACCTAAGTTCCTTACTGTAGTAAATCCAGCTTCTAAGGTTTGCTTAGCAAAATAGCTGGCTTTAATGGCCATTCGCGGAACAGATTGCCCTAAACGTTCACTACGAGACACTGTTGGATCGCTGGTTAAATGTACGTGCATGTCCATTAACCCTGGCAACAGGGTAAGCGTTTGTAGATTTATCAGTTCATCATTACTGCTAAGCTTGGGCTTTTTATTAAATTGGATTTGGCTAATAACACCGTTATCTATGGCAATCAACGGATTAGCTTTAAGTTCGCCTGTTTCAACATCTAGCAAAGCTTTGGCCGATATATAGGTTGTGGCTAGTGTATTTGCGCTGGTTAAACTCAGAAATGCGATTGATGCAGTTAGTAAATGTTTTTTCATGTTTAAGTCATTATAATTATTTTCATTCACTTGAATGTAGCAACCATGCGCTATTGAGTAAATAATATAGCGACGAATAGCATTGACCATAATTGCTTTATTTAAGCTATTTAAAACCGCATAATTGGCGGGTAAAAACTAACAAGGATCTTTATGAAAGTTATTAAAATAGCACTGGTTGCCAGTAGCGTTATGTTTGCCTTAAGTGGTTGTATGAGCACCAGCTCACAATTAAACACAAATCAGTCAGTCGCACCTGTAATAAGCGAATTATCAGCCGAGCAGCAATTAGATGTGCTCGTTGCTCAGTACTACGATGAATCATTAGCTTTTAATCCATTAAGCGCTACTTACAATGGCCGCCATGAATTTGATGATCAATTTTTGCCTGAAATATCGCAGTTTAATCGCGATAAAAAAGCCGCATTTTACAAAAAATATCAACAACGCTTAACGCTGATTGATGAATCACAACTGAACGGTCAAGCGCTACTGAATTTTGAAGTATTATCCCGAGATTTAGCCCTCAAGCTTGAGGGGATGCAATATAAAAATTATTTGTTACCGATAAATCAAATGTCAGGTGCGCATAATACCTTCGCTGGATTTGGTTCAGGACAAAGTGCTCAGCCTTTTAATACTGTTGCCGACTACCAAAAATTTATTAAGCGTGCCGAAGGTTTCGTTAAATGGCTTGCAAGTGTTGAACAATCAATGGCGCAAGGCGTTAAAAACAATGTGGTACTGCCTATGCCATTAGCAAAAAAATTACTCCCGCAATTTAAAGCGCATGTTGTTACAAGCGCAGAAGATTCTCTCTTTTATTCGCCCATTAAAGCCATGCCAGACTCTTTTGCAGCTGATGAAAATCAACAGTTAAGATCGCAGTATACAACATTGATTTTAGATAAATTAGTGCCTGCATATCAGCGAATGAGCGATTTCTTACTTAACGATTATATTCCTTATGCCCGCGATTCTGTTGGTTATGCTGATTTACCCAATGGTAAAGCGTGGTACGACTACCAAATAAAGAAAAATACTACATTAAGTTTATCAGCGGATGAAATTCATGAGATTGGTTTAAGTGAAGTGGCAAGAATCTTAAGTGAGATGAAAACGGTTAAAGACACCGTAGGATTTGAAGGAGAATTATCAGCCTTTTTTAACCACTTACGTGACTCAGATGAGTTTTATTATAAAACAGCCGATGAGTTAATTGCCGCCTATGAACAAATTAAAGTAAAAATAGACGCTCGCTTACCAAAGTTATTTAATATTGAGCCTAAGGCTCCTTATGTTGTTAAAGCGGTTGAAGCCTATCGTGCCCAATCGGCTGCAGGAGCGTCGTATGCAGGGCCTGCTCCTGATGGTTCGCGCCCAGGTATATTTTATATCAATACATACAACTTAAAAGCACAGCCTAAGTTCTTACTCGAAACGCTGTCTATTCATGAAGCCGCTCCGGGGCATCACTTTCAAATTGCGCTGCAACAAGAGGTGCAAAGCTTACCTGATTTTCGTAAATTTGGCGGCTACACGGTATTTGCCGAGGGCTGGGCTTTATACGCAGAAAGCCTAGGCAAAGAACTGGGCTTATTTACTGACCCGTATATGTGGTACGGGCGTCTTAGCGATGAGCAGCTAAGAGCGATGCGATTAGTGCTTGATACAGGTTTTCATGCCAAAGGTTGGACACGTCAACAAGGCATTGATTGCATGCTAGCAAATTCTTCAATGGCAAAAAGTGATGTTATCGCTGAAGTTGAGCGCTATATCGCATGGCCTGGGCAAGCATTATCGTACAAATTGGGCGAGTTTAAAATTAAAGAGCTCAGAGATTACGCCCACCAGCAATTAGGTGAGCAATTTGATATTAAAGCGTTTCATACGCAAATATTGATTGATGGTGCATTACCTATGCCTATCCTTGAGCAAAAAATTAAACGTTGGGTTAAATCTCAGCAGTAATAAAATCGCGCGAAGCCATGCAGATATTAGGGATTGGCTTTGCGCGCTTTGCTGCAATACGTTAGAATGCGCGCTCTTAAAAGGGGCGAGAACACCATGTTTGATCAACAATTAGCAAATACCCAATTTTGGCTTAGCAAAAGCCTGAATGAAATGAACCAACAAGAATGGGAAGCCATTTGTGATGGATGTGGAAAGTGTTGTTTAAACACCTTTATTGACAGTGAAGACGAAGATGACTTTACTGCTACCGATCAGCTAAGAGAAGGCGAGCAACTTATATTCACTAATATTGTTTGCCAATACCTTGATAACAATACCTGTGGCTGTAGTGAATACGAAAACCGCCAAACCTTAGTCCCTTCGTGCGTTAAGCTCACTAAAGAAAACCTAAAAGACATCTTTTTCATGCCCCAAAGCTGTAGCTACCGCCGACTTCATGAAGGGCGCGGTTTAGCAACGTGGCATCCGTTACTTAATAACGGCGATAAAACTAAAATGCATGAGCTAAATATTTCAGTCAAAGATAAAACAGTAAAAGATTGTGATGTAAAACTGGAAGATTTTGACTTGTATATTGCCGAGTGGCCAACCAAGGATTGCAACTAGTGAGTAAGTTACAAGCAAGTATTGGTTTAATAAACCCTAAAAGCCCAACCAATGTGGGTGGTGTATTACGCGCAGCAGGTTGTTATGACGCCAAGCAGGTGTTTTTTACCGGCAACCGTTATTTAAATGCACAAAAATTTCATACTGATACTAAAAATGTGGTGCAACGTATTCCATTAACCGCCACCGACAATTTAGCATCAGTTAAGCCACAAGACGCAAAAGTAGTGGTAATAGAGCTAATTGAAGGTGCCACTCCTTTACCCGAGTTTACTCATCCTGAGAACGCATTTTATGTGTTTGGTCCAGAAGACGGCTCTGTGCCTAAAGACGTTTTAAAATGGTGCGACGAAGTTGTGTATATCCCAACTATAGGTTGTATGAATTTAGCGGCAACTTGTAATGTTGTTCTTTATGACCGACTCGCGAAATTGGGCGGAATTCAAAGCAGCGATGAAACCATTATTTCCTCACGCGATACTAATAATAAAATGAAATGGAAAAAGTGATTTAAATAATAATTACTCAGTGTAACGTCATTATTAAATTCAAATTTTAATCCTTTTACTTTCCTAAGAAGCATAGTTGCATAGAGTCTCTCTATGCAAATAGCTAGACCGTTTCTATCAAAAAAATCACCTTATAGATTTTTCCTGCATATCAAAAATAGTCCTTTATTATTATTTTTTACAGTTTAATCAATCCTAGCTTATATTTGCTAAGACTTTCAGTTAAAAATTTGTTAAAAAGGCAATGGTAATAATGATTAATCCTTAAGGTACTTATGTTTAGCTCGCTAAAATTCACCTCCAAAATCACCATCGCTGCGTCATTAGTGTTAGTTTTAGTGTTAGGTGTTTTCACTATAAATAACTATTTTTCAATGCGTCATCAAACTCAAGAGCAGTTGTCGCTGGTGCTAGAGCAAAACTCAGAATCGGTTTCTAAAAACATTGCAAGTTGGCTCAATAATAAATTGGCAATTGTGATCTCTATCGCAAAAACATATCAAGATAACGATACGAAGTCTTTAACGCTTTCGCAATTAAATACCGCTGAGCTTGCCGGGGATTTTAAAAATACCTACATAGGTAAATCATCGGGGACATTTATTTTAAATGATCAAAGTGTTGTGCTCCCCAGCGATTTTGATGCTACAAGTCGCCCTTGGTATAAATTAGTAGAAAATAAAACAACAACGGCTTTTACAACCCCTTATATTGATGTGACCACCAACGAACTGACAATTTCAGCCGTTGCGCCTATTAATAGTAATGGTCAATTTAAAGGGGTAGCGGGAGCAGATATTGATATGCAAACCATCGCTGAAATTATTGGCGATATTGATTTCTTGGGACTCGGTTATGGCTTCTTACTTGATAATAAAGGGCAAATATTAAGTCACCCTGATAGTAAATTAAATTCAAAAAAAGTCGCAGATTTTATTGGTAAAAATGCACCGTTAGCAAGAGAGTTTACAGAGTATCAAGTAGCGGGTGAAACCTCGCTGGTATCCTTTACTAAGATTCGTGGTATTGAAAATGTTGATTGGTATCTGGGTGTTGTAGTCAATAAAGATAAAGCGTATTCAAGTGTTTCTTCGTTTGGTCAAAAGGCAATTGTCTTTTTAATTATTGGTATTTTAGTGATTGTTGCATCACTGGAGTTTTTACTGCGTTATTTAATGCGACCTATGTATCGTCTTAATGATGCTATTAGAGATATAGCACAAGGTGAAGGCGATTTAACTTGTCGACTCAGTGTTGAGAACGATGACGAGTTTGGTCAGTTAAGTAATTCATTTAATATTTTTATAGAAAAAATTCAAAATTCAATTGTTCAAGTTAAGTCTTCAACACAGTTGCTAGAAACCGCGGTTGCTAAACTGGTTACCCAAACAGATTCAACATTAACTATGTACGACGACCAAAGTGAACGTACCAACAGTGTGGCATCGGCAATTAACCAGTTTTCAGCCACCGCAACAGAAATTTCAACTAGTGCAAGTAATGCCTCAACACTTGCTAAAGATGCTGATCAATATTGCGCTAAAAATCAGCAAACACTAACGAATAACGTATCGAGCATTCATCAACTTTCGCAAAATATAGAGCAAGCACAAGAAACAATTAATAGTTTAGATTCGCATACTGCTAATATCGGTAATGTACTTGCGGTAATCAAAGGCGTGAGTGAACAAACTAACTTGCTTGCTTTAAATGCGGCAATAGAAGCGGCACGTGCAGGTGAAGCGGGAAGAGGGTTTGCCGTTGTTGCTGATGAAGTCAGGCAATTAGCACAACGTACTCAGCAATCAACGCAAGAAATTGAAAATACGGTAATTGAACTACAAAAAGGCTCAAGCTCTGCCGTTGAGCTGATGAAAACCAGTTTAGAAGAAAGTGAAAAAAGTGTTCAGCAAGCTGATGCAGTTGGCGATGTAATGAAGCAAATAATTAGTGCGATAAAGCAAATAACCGACGCTAATCATAGTGTGGCTAATGCTACTGATGAGCAAAATCAAGTTGTTAAATCATTACACTCAGATATCCATGTTATTAGCGACCTATCGATTCAAGGTCAATCTAACCTTAACCTCACTTTAGAAGAGTGCACTAAGCTCAAACATCAATTCAGCGACTTAGAGCGTATGGTTAAAAAATTCAAAGTATGAGCAGTAAAACAAAAATAAATAAACCAAACTGGCTCAGTTTAATCAATATTGATAGTGTTTATAGCTTTGATAGACAACGCCAAGCGTTTTCGTTATTTACCATGATAGCGATTGCCTTGGTGTTAATTACTTATTTGGTGATTGCAAATTATCGCGTTTATGCACCTATATTAACTGCCGCATTAATTTCAGTTAACTTAACGATTGTAGGATGCATTGTTTATTTTATAAAAACTAAACAGCTTAATGCTATCGCGTTAATTACCTTGATGATTGTATTTGTGATGTGCTTAGCTTTAGTATTCACCGGGGGTAAAGAAAACACCGCGTTATATTGGCTAATGTTTTATCCTGTAGCTGTATTTGCCATACTGGGTGTCAAACTTGGCGCATGGTTAAGTAGTGCCATGTTATTGAGCTGTATTGTTATGTTGTATGGCCCCGATATGGGGCAGGTTATTTATGGTGAGGTAGAAAAGACCCGTTTTGTTGCTGCATTTTCATTAGTGCTGGTGTTTTCTTTTATCGGTGAGTATTTTCGTCACAGAAGCCACCTTGCCATTGCAGATATCACCTTAGAGCAAAAACAACACGCCTATACAGATCAGCTTACAGGCGCACCCAACCGCCGTTTTATTACTTCACATTTTTTAAAGCTTGCTGCTTCACGGCCAGCGCATTATTTACCGCTGTCTATTTTGCTCATTGATTTAGATAACTTTAAACAATTAAATGATACCTACGGCCATGATTTTGGCGATACCGTATTAATAGAGTTTACTAAATTATTAGAGTCGCAATTTTCTGCAACCGCCCTTAAAGCCCGTTATGGTGGCGAAGAGTTTGTGGTTATTTTACCGCAGATGACCACCATAGAAGCCAGTATTTTGGCTAATCGTTTTAGAGAATGCGTGCAACATCATGTAATATTAACTGATAAACAACAACGAGTATCGTTAACTTGTAGCATTGGCATTGCACAAGCTAATCATATTGATGACTACGACAGTGCATTAAAACAAGCCGATGAGTATTTATATCAGGCAAAATCACAAGGGCGCAATAAAGTCATATTTGCGCATGGCGAGTATGTCAGTCAATAAGCTTATTTATGTGCATGATCCTATGTGTAGCTGGTGCTGGGGGTATAAGCCTACGTGGCAAAAACTTGAATCGGCTCTAGCAAATATTCTGCCTATAGAATATAGAATCGGAGGTTTAGCTGCTGATAGCGACCAGCCAATGAGTGCCGATATGCAGTTGCAACTACAAGGCATATGGCAAAACATTAGCAACCAATTAGGCACTGAGTTTAATTTTAATTTTTGGCGAGAATGCCAACCGCGCCGTTCTACTTATCCCTCCTGCAGAGCGGCTTTAATTGCTCGTAGCTTTAACAAAGAGCCACAGATGATTGACGCTATTCAACAAGCGTATTATTTAAAGGCGCAAAATCCATCGGATGAAGACGTGCTTATTAAACTATGCGAAAAAATTGGTTTAGATCCCTGTTTATTTACTCAGCAGTTACACTCTAAGGAACTTAAGCGTCGCTTTGATGATGAGCTTAACTTTGTTCGCAGTTTACCTATTCAAGGTTTTCCGTCGTTAGTATTAATAAAAAACAATAGCGCATACCCCATTGCTATTAACTACACAGATTGGCAGCAAACGCTAAGTGAAATACAATCTTACTTATAAAATTTACACTTCAAACATTACCCCTGCACTTTAAATTCGGCCAATAAGGCTAATTTATTACCGCTGTCATAAAAGCGACTTTTTTACGCAACACGCTTGTCATTTTTAATCTATACACTTTCGCTCATTGAAACTATCTCGCTTTAAAATGTTTTTTAATAAACAGGCTAAAGCGACTAGCAAATCCGATAATTAACGAGCAAAGGTGTATACGATGAAAGGCGTTAAACCATTAATTTTAGCTGGTATTGTAGCCGCAAGTGCAGCAGTCCACGCCAATGATTTAAACACGGTAATTGATAAAAGCAGCGAAATTAATAATTTAGCTGCGCAATCACAAACAAAAATAGACAAGATTGCAGATTCAATGCAAGGGCGTTTACAGCAATTCAAAACCCTAAATAAAGAAATAGATGGTTTAGCCGTTTATAACGCACAGCTTACAAAACAGTTAAATAATCAAATAGAAGAGATGGAATCGCTTAATTTATCGATGGATCAAGTATCGATTATTGAGCGCCAAATAACCCCTTTAATGCTTCGTATGATCACTGGGCTTGAACAGTTTGTTGCCTTAGACGTGCCGTTTTTAAAGCAAGAGCGAAAGCAGCGTCTTGAATCATTAAATGCAATGATGGAACGCGCTGATATTACATCAAGTGAAAAATTTCGTCGTGTCTTAGAGGCTTATCAAGTTGAGGTTGACTACGGACGCACTATTGAAGCGTATACCGCATTGCTTGATGTGGACAATAAAGAACGTGAAGTCGACTTTCTGCGCATTGGCCGTTTAGAACTCATTTACCTTACCCGCGATGGCAAACAAGCAGGTAGTTGGGATCAACAGTCACAGTCGTTTGTTGCACTGCCTGATTCAACCATTAGCCAAATTAATAAAGGGCTTCGCATTGCTCGCAAACAACTAGCCCCCGATATGTTAACACTGCCAATTCATGCTGCAGAATAAGAGGTTTACCATGAAATTATTAACAAAAATGACAAAAATGGCCGTGTTTGCAGCCAGCTTAGGTTTTTCAGGTGCGATGTGTGCCGCTGAACCAATGAACTTAGATGCCTTATTAAAAACGTTAGAGCAGGGTAAATCAGCGCAATCAGAACAAAATAAACAACGCGAACAAGAATTTGCAGCACGTCAAAATGAACAAGTGCAAATGCTTAAAAACACCCAAGCTAAACGAAACCAAATGCTTAGCGAGTCAGAGCGTTTAGAAACGCAGTTTGAAGAAAACGAAATTAAATTGGCTAACCTGACCGATACTTTATCAAAGCGTATGGGTTCATTAAAAGAGCTATTTGGTGTGCTACAACAAGTTGCTGGAGATTCTAGCAATAAGTTTGCAACCTCGGTGGTATCGGCTCAGTTACCTGGGCGTAGTACTTTTATGGACGAATTGGCGCAAAAAATGGGTTCTACCTCAAAGCTTGCGTCTATTGAAGATATCGAAAAGGTTTGGTTTGAGCTACAACGCGAAATGACCGAACAAGGAAAAGTAAGCCGTTTCAATACTGATGTAATTGTTGACGGTGGCAATAAAGTACAAAAAGAAGTGGTACGTGTGGGTGCATTTAACCTTATTAGTGACGGTCAGTACCTAGAGTATACGCCTTCTACCAATACTATTAGCCAGCTTACTCGCCAACCAAGTAGCCGCTTTACTGCGACTGCGGCTGATTTGCAGCAAGCAAACACCGGTGTGGTGCCGTTTGCACTTGACCCAACTGGTGGTTCAATTTTAGGTTTGTTAGTACAAGCCCCTGATACCAGCGAGCAAGTTCATCAAGGTGGTGCAGTTGGTTACGTTATTTTAGGCGTTGGCTTATTAGCGTTATTAATTGCGTTAGAGCGTTTTGTATCGCTCCTGCTGATGGGTGGAAAAATCCGTCGTCAATTAAAAGACGATACAGCCCGTGATGATAACCCGCTAGGGCGCGTCATGAAAGTGAAAGACCAATATCCTAATGTGGCGTACGACACGCTCGAACTTAAGTTAAGCGAAGCTATTTTACGCGAAATGCCAAAAATCACCCGTAATTTAACGCTTATTAAAATTATCTCTGTGGTAGCGCCATTGCTGGGCTTACTCGGTACGGTAACTGGGATGATCAATACCTTCCAAGCAATTACTTTATTCGGCACTGGCGACCCTAAACTAATGGCAGGCGGTATTTCGCAAGCCCTGGTTACTACGGTATTAGGCCTTGTTGTTGCCATTCCAACGGTGTTTTTATACACCTTATTGAATACTCGCTCAAAAGGCTTACTGCTTATTTTACAAGAACAAAGTGCAGGTATTATTGCCGAGCGAAGCGAGAAAGGAGCTTAAACCATGGTGCTATTGATTGATTCAATCAATGCTATCCGTGATTTTCTCGACACGGGTGGCCAAGTTCTTTTGGTCATTGCCGTGTTAATTTTCGCGATGTGGTTATTGATACTCGAGCGATTTATGTACTTTTTTAATGGCTATCGACACTACAAAAAAGACGTTAAGAATACGTGGAAAACTCGTAGTGAACGCAACAGCTGGAATGCAGAGCAAATACGCCAGGCCATGGTTTCACGCGCTAGTATGCGATTAAACGCAAACTTACCGCTTATTAATGTAATGGTAGCGCTGTGTCCACTATTAGGTTTACTCGGCACAGTTACAGGGATGATAGAAGTTTTTGATGTAATGGCCATTACAGGTACAGGCAGCGCACGCTCTATGGCATCGGGTGTGTCAAAAGCAACCATACCCACTATGGCAGGTATGGTCGGTGCGTTATCTGGGGTGTTTGCCTCAACCTATTTACAGCGTAAAGCAAAGCGTGAAGTTGAATTGTTGCAAGACACTATGGTGTTGGACCACTAAATAATTATTGAAAAGCGGTGAACATAATCACCGCTTATTCTAGGAGAAGTAAAATGAGAGCCCCATTAGGTAATTTATTCCAAGAAGATGAAGCAGAAGAAATAAACATGACTCCTATGCTGGATGTTGTATTTATTATGCTTATTTTCTTTATTGTTACAGCCTCGTTTGTAAAAGAAGCCGGTATTGATGTAAACCGCCCAGAAGCGGCAACGGCTGTTAAAAAAGAGCGCGCTAACATATTAGTGGCTATTTCAGATCAGGGCGAAATTTGGATCAATAAACGTCAAATTGATGTACGTGCTGTACAAGCCAACATTGAACGCTTAAAAGCTGAAAATCCACAAGGCAGTGTGGTTATTCAGGCCGATAAAAAAGCCACTACAGAAACCTTGATAAAAGTGATGGATGCCTCGCGTGCAGCGGGTGTATTTGATGTTTCAATAGCGGCTCAAGAAGGGTAACGAGTGATGCGTTATGTACTTGCGTTAATTATAGCGGGTGTGGTGACCTTTATGCTGTTTTTAGGTATGCAGGCATTGATCACCGGCGGAGAAGGCGCCATGACGGAGCCTGCAAAAGGGAATGTATTAGATTTTGTCCGTTTGAAAAAAGAAGAAACGGTACAAAAAAAGGAGCGTAAACCACAAAAGCCACCAACACCTAAAGAGCCACCACCGCCAATGGAATCGCCACAAATGCAAAGTAGCGATAACAACGCTGCTAGCAACAACTTTGATTTTGCTGCAAATGTCGATGCTGATGTAAATCTAGCGGGTGGATTAGCATTAGAAACCAGTGATGGTGAATATTTACCGATAGTAAAAGTGGCACCGGTATACCCAAGGCGTGCTTTGTCGCGTGGTATTGAAGGGTATGTCATTGTTGAGTTTACAGTGACCAAGCAAGGCACAGTGAAAGAGCCACAAGTTATTAAAGCCGAGCCAGAGTCATTGTTTGACAGAGCAGCGATGGATGCGGCCCTTAAGTTTAAATATAAACCGCGCGTTGTTAATGGTGAAGCTGTTGAAGTAGCCGGTGTGCAAAATAAAATTTCTTTCCAAATTAATGGTTAATTCTATTAAGTAAGTAAAGAGTGAACGTGAGGCAATTATGAAATTAAAACTAACAACCAAGCTATTAAAGCTTAGCATGTTGTGCACTGTTGCAATCAGTGCCAGCGTTGTTACACCAAGTGCATTGAGTGTACTTCCGGGTGTAAATTTGGCGACAGTACAGGCTGCTGAAAAGCAGAAAACAACACGAGTTCCCGCACTGCGTGAAAAGGTATACAGCCAATTAGCTCGCGCCCAAAAACTTGCGGATGATGGCGACAGTAAAGCAGGTTTAGACGCGCTTGACAGCATACAAGCGCGCTCATCAAGTATGAACTCTTATGAAGTTGCGATGATGCATAACTTTTATGGGTTTATTTATTACAATGAAAACGACCTTGTAAAAGCGATTGCCTCATTTGAAAAAGTGATTGCAGAAGATGGCATTCCAGAAACATTGCGTTTGAGCACGACATTCAGTTTAGCGCAGCTTGCAATGGCTAACAGCGACTATGAAAAGGTTATCGCATTTTTAGATAAATGGGATGCCATTAATACAAAGCCAAAAACTGATGCATATTATTTATTAAGAGCGCAAACCTACTATCAATTAAAAGACTATGAGCAAGGCCTGAGTTACATTACCCAAGCCATTAACTTAAGTGATAGCGAAGGCAAAGTACCAAAAGAAAACTGGCTGGTACTGCAACGTGCTATGTATTACTCACTTAACCAAACGGATAAAGTAGTCAGCGTACTTGAGCGTATGGTAAAGCTATACAACAAACCTGAGTATTGGGTGCAATTAGCCGGTATGTACGGTGAAACTGGGCAAGAAAAACAGCAGCTTAGTGTTTTAGAAGCGGCTTACCAGCAAGGATTTTTAACCTCTAAATCTGACCTAAGACAGCTTGCACAGGTATATTTATATAATCAGCTTGCTTACAAAGCCGCCAGTGTAATGAGTAAGGCACTAGAGCAGGGCATTGCTGAACCAACAGCTAAAAATTATGCCTTTGTAGCCGAGGCCATGGTACAAGCTAAAGAAGATGCTAAGTCGATTAGTTACTTTACCAAAGCTGCAGAGCGCTCAGAGCATGGTAAATACGACCAGCGCTTGGCTGAAGTGTATGTAAATACAGAGCAGTATGACGAAGCTGCCGATGCAGCGCGAATGGCACTGGATAAAGGCGGCCTTGATTTTGAATCAAATGCGTTTGTTGCTTTAGGGATGGCACAATACAATTTACAAAACTTTGATGCGTCTATCCTTGCGTTTGAACAAGCCGAAAAGCACAAAAAATCGCAACGTTTAGCCCAGCAATGGATCAAATATGTAAAACGCGAAAAAGTGCATGCGCAAACATTAAAAACAGCACTGCTTTAATTTTTATAGTGCGATTATTAGTTCTTAATTGACGCACTAAAAACCATTTCATAATTGCACTACTCAAACCACACTAACATTTAGTTTGTGTGGTTTTTTTGCGCGCGCTTTTAAAGCAACCAATTGATTTTTAATTAATTAACATTGTCATTTTATGTTTATTAAAGTGTAACTTCATTGTCATATCACTCCCGTATTGTACTTCGTATTCGATAACTCAAGTGACCTTAATGCATGAGTATCGTGCCTTAAAGTGACTTAAGTTATTACTTAATGCGCTAACACAATAATTAAATACTTTTACGGAGTGAACAATGAAATTATCTGGCTTATTCAAAATCAGCTTAGTGGCTACAGCAATGACACTTGCTGGTTGTGGTGGTGATATAGAAATTACACCAACCGTTAATGATAACAGCACCAGTACAGACAACAGTGTTAATAATTCTAATAACAACACCGGTACAACAACTGATGATGAGGCTGTATGTGCAAGCTATGAATCAGATGCAGGCACGGTAACAGGTGTTGTCAGTGGTATAGATTGCTTATACAACGATTCATTTTCTAGTAAAACTATTTCAATTACTAACAACATTACTTTTAAAGAATTACCTGAAGGTGGTGTACATGTATTTGCTGATGCCCTGCAAATTGGTGAAGATGGCAACACAGTTGATGGCTTTTCTATTCCTACTAATGGCCCAACTATGACTGTAGAGCCTGGCGCAACGCTTGCATTTCAATCAGGTGAAGCGATTTTACGTATTGCACGTGGTGCAAAAATTCAAGCCGTGGGTACAGCAGAAAAGCCAGTAGTATTTACCTCAGCAAATGCTTTTGACCGTTTTGATACAGCTGGTGAGGGTGCACGTTATGCTGACTGGGGTGGCATTATCATTAATGGTCAAGGTATTACTGACCAATGTACAGATGCAGAGCGTGATGGCGGTACATGTAACGTAGCCTCTGAAGGTATTACAAGCTACTTTGGTGGTAAAGATAATAGCGATTCAAGCGGTAATATTAAATGGGCTAAAGTATGGTATGCAGGCTCTGGCCCTCGCGTAGGTGGTGAAGGCGATGATTTAAATTCATTAACACTGAATGCTGTTGGTTCAGGCTCTGAGTTTGATTACATTCATATTCACCAAGGCTTTGATGACGGTATTGAAATCTTTGGTGGTGCAACCACGCTTAAGCATATTGCAGTGACTGATACTCAAGATGATTCATTTGACTTTGATGCCGGTTGGCAAGGTAAGGCGCAGTACTTATTTGTTCAACACGGTACGGTAACGCTTAACGATGGTTCTGTGGTTAATATGGGTAATAATGGTTTTGAGTCTGACGGCGTTAAAGGTTCATCTTCTGATCAAGTATCACCTTCAAACCCGATGGTTGCAAATGTGACTGTGATTACAACTGATGGCAATTCAGTTCGTGATGATGACCCTTCACAAGCCTACAAATTTGATGACCAATTTAACTCAAGCATTTATAACGCTTTAATTGTTAAGAAAAACGCAGTTAATACACAATGTATCGAATTCTCGGGTGATGGTGAAAAGCAAGCCGATAACATTTCTTTTACTAGCTCAGTAATGGCATGTTCAAGTAATTTCGCTAATACCGATACCTTTGCTGGTGGCCCACTTGCAGGACAAACTAAAACAGCATGGTTTGAAAATGGCGGCGCGAGTGAAATTTTAACAGATGATGTCTCTGTACTTGCTGCTAATGGTTTTGCTACTAATACGGCTTCTACAGATGTGAGCGTTACAGCCACTGATTTAAGTACAACAGATTCGTTCTTTGAATCGGTAAATTATATCGGTGCCGTATCGGACCAGGATACAACGTCAAATTGGTATAAATGGGTTGAAGCAGCAGTAGCCGCGGCTAACGCAGACTAATTTAGCACTATTTATAAACTTTTGAAGGCGCCTTGGAGCTTGCATAATAAGCGTTTGGCGCCTCTTTTGTATAATCTGATCAGGATGTATCTTATGTCTAAAAAGCATAGACTTAATCAAATTACATGGGCGATTGGTTTAGGGCTGTGTGCCCAATCTGTAAGCCTGTTCGCTGCGCAAGATGATATTGATGTAGCCCAAGAAATAGAAGAAGTAGTGGCAGTAGGTACGCGTTTACAAGGCAGTGCTGCTGCTGTGGTTGAAGAACGAAAAAATCAAGCCTTTGTAGCTGATATTTTAGGCTCAGAGCAATTAGCGCGCACTGGCGATAGCGATGCCGCCTCTGCTCTTAGGCGTGTAACCGGTTTAACCCTCGTTGATGGCAAGTTCATTTATGTGCGTGGTTTAGGTGAGCGTTATTCGAGCGCACGTTTAAATGGCGCGTACATACCCAGCCCCGATCTAACTCGTAATGTGATCCCGCTCGATATTTTTCCCGCTAGTATAATTTCAAGCATGGCTGTACAAAAAGCTTACTCACCAAATATGCCCGCCGCGTTTGGTGGCGGTAATATTGACATTAGAACCAAAACTGCACCGAGCGAATTTACAGCGGGTGTAGAGGTGGGTGTTGGTTATAATACTGCTGCAAGTGACGGCTTTACTTACAACCGTAAAGAAAGCGGTCTACCTGATGCGTTATCATCTGCAGTAACACAATACCGAGGTGATTTTGGTATTGGCAACATAGTAAAACGCGACGGCTTAGTCGATGGTGACACAACGCGTGCCGAGCAAGCGACTGCGATTAATAACGAATTGCTTAAGTCGTTACCGCGTGGTTATGAGTTAAAAGAAGACTCTCTCGATCCACAATACAATATTAAAGCCCATTACGGTGATAGCTTTAGCGAATCCTACTTTGGCGGCAAGTTAGGCTTTATGCTTTCTGGCGCTTATAAAAATGAGTGGGATTTTGAAGACCGATTTAGCTCAGTGATAAGCCAAGATTTAGAAAATGAAGACGGTAAAATGGACTGTACGACAGCGCTAAATACTGCGGATGATGTCGCAAATTCATGTTTTAATACTGTAAAAAATTCCCAAGTGACCACAGAAAACGAGCGTTATAATGCGTCATTTAGCTTAGGCTATAGCTTAGGTACTCACAGTATATCAGCGCAGCAGCTTTACATTATTGATAATGAAGATGAGTCTGAAATTGCGATTTCGCAGAGTCCAGCGGGTAGTTCAACATTTAGTATTGCAGGTGATGGCGTTGCTAATCGTAACCATACTTTTAATTACGAAGAGCGACAACTCAATATTACCCAGTTTATTGGTCAGCACACCTTTTTAGATTACATGGGGATTGGTGCTGATTGGCAGTATACCGAAGCGAAAGCAACTACGGATATTCCGACGAATGCTGATTTTGAATTTCGCGATGAGTACAATACTGACGGGTCGTATGCAGGTTCTCAAATCACTGGTGATGATAATCGTGTGATTATGTCATACACCAACATGGAAGAACGAGTTAAGTCTTACAGTGGTAATTTAAACTTACCGCTTAGCTTTGACAGCATGGATGTTGAATTTAAAGTAGGGTATGACTTTTCAGATAGAGCGCGTATTTTTAATACCTCTAGTTTTGCTATTAATAACAGTGGCGGTGCTGGTATCACGATTAATGATGGCAGTGATAATGCACTTAATAATAGCGGATACCTAAGCGATGAATTTATCAATAATAACGCTATACTGGTTGATTTTAACGAACCAACGGCCCCAGATGCGGATGATTACCTTGCAGGGCAAAAAGTAGATGCGGGTTACGCCTCGTTTGACGTGTTTTATGATCAATGGCTACGCATCAGCGGTGGTGTACGCTATGAACAATTTAAACAAACGTCCATTGGTACATCTAGCCTAATATTTGATCAAGATGATTTAAATACTTTTTATGACCCTGAAAAAATTCAAGCGGGTTCTATTGTTTCCGACGATTGGTACCCTGCGCTTTCTGTCACCTATGTAGGTGCTGATAACTACCAAATACGTGCAGGCTATGGTGAAACGGTAGTTCGTCCGGATTTTCGTGAAGTGGTACCGGTTACCTACTTTGACCCGCTTACCGATATTAGAACATTTGGCCGTACAGGGCTTAAAAGTAGCCCAATTAAAAACTATGACTTACGTTATGAATATTACGGTGAAGCCGGTAATTCGTTTAGTGTGGCTGCCTTTTACAAAGACATTACTTCACCCATTGAAACGGTTCTAAATATTGGCGATGAAGACTATTCAGCCTCATTTATCAATGGTGAAACCGCTGAAGTCTATGGTATAGAAGCTGAATGGTTGCAAGACCTTACGTTTTTATCTGAAGGGTTATTTACCAGTGGTAATATAACTTTGAGTGATTCAGAAGCGTCTATCGATCCTGCGCTTGCGGGCACCTTAACTAATCCTAAAAAACGTATGACGGGTCACTCAGAGTACGTAGTTAATTTACAACTTAACTACGATTCACTCGACGGTATGCACAGTAGTTCTTTGGTTTATAACGTATTTGGTGAACGTATTTTAGCAGCAGGTGTTGCAAGTCGAGATGATGCTTATGAGCAGCCATTTCATTCGTTAGATTTAGTTTATACCTTCTACCCTGACTTTAACTCTAAGGTGAAATTTAAAGTTAAAAACCTGCTTAATGAAGATCAAGAAGTATCGCAATCAGATATTATTGTTCGCTCTAAAGAAGTCGGTATGAACTTTGATATTAGTTATAGCTACGAGTTTTAAGTAAAAGCCCAAGGATAGGATTTATAACAACGCCTAACTACTTATTAGCCCTGTATTTTGTACAGGGCTTTTTTATGTGTATGAAAAATATTTAAGTTACAGTTTATTGACTAGTTTTAGTGTGCTGGTGGTGTTAGCTTAAGGCTGTAAAAATTAAATCTCACGCAATGAATTTTTAATTTTTAATGTATAGGCTCCTTTTATGAATCAAATAGTGGAACAAACAATGAAAAAAGTAGGATTAGTCGGATGGCGCGGCATGGTAGGCTCAGTATTACTAGAGCGAATGAAACAACAACATGATTTTGCACATATCGACACCACCTTTTTCACCACCTCACAAGCAGGTCAGCTTGGCCCTGAGTTAGCAGGTCCAGCTAAACCGCTTTTAGATGCTAGTGATATTTCTGAACTTGCAAAAATGGACATTATTGTTACCTGTCAGGGTGGCGATTATACCAATGCGGTGTACCCCAAATTACGTGAATCGGGTTGGGATGGCTATTGGATAGATGCGGCCTCTGCGCTGCGTATGAGCGACGACAGTATTATCGTACTTGACCCTGTTAACAAAGATGTCATTGAACAAGGGCTTGAGCAAGGCGTTAAAACCTTTGTAGGTGGTAACTGCACTGTTTCACTTATGCTACTAGCACTGGGCGGTTTATTTGAGCACGACCTAATTGAATGGGTAAGCCCAATGACTTACCAAGCAGCATCGGGCGCCGGTGCGCGAAATATGAAAGAGCTTATTGCCCAAATGGGCGCTATTCATGCAAGTGTCGCACAGCAATTAGATAATCCTAGTTCAGCTATTTTAGAAATTGATAAAATAGTCAGCGAAAAAATGGCATCGAGTGATTTGCCACAAGACCAATTTGGTGTGCCACTGGCGGGTAGCTTAATCCCATGGATTGATGTGCCTATGCCAAGCGGTCAATCAAAAGAAGAGTGGAAAGCGCAAGTAGAAGCCAACAAAATTTTAGGCTCATCTAAACAGCCTGTGCCTATAGATGGTTTATGTGTACGTATTGGTGCAATGCGCTGTCATAGCCAAGCGATGACCATTAAACTACGTGAAGACATTAGCGTTGAGAAAATAGAAGAAATCTTAGCTTCGCACAATGAGTGGGTTAAAGTTATTCCTAATCAGCGCGACATTACCAGTACCGATTTAACTCCAGTTAAAGTAACCGGTACGCTGAGTATCCCTGTTGGTCGTATTCGTAAACTCGCTATGGGGCCAAAATACATCAGCGCCTTTACCGTGGGCGATCAGCTTTTATGGGGTGCAGCGGAGCCACTTCGCCGGATGCTACGAATTATTGTAGACGGTGAGTAAGTTTCTAGTTCATCAAGTTAAAGGGTTAGCAAATTGCTAACCTTTTTTATTGCCTCTTCGAAACATTCTCATATTATTTCTTGCTCAACCCCTTTAGCCACACTATATTCTTAAGAGTGTTTTTAGAGGTTAACTTCATGAATATATCAAAAAAATTAAAGCTCTCTTTTGCATCTGCAATTGCCTTGCCGTTATTAATTATAGCTGCTTTAGTTATTTCCCAAACCAGAGAGCAAGCACTTGATAATTTTTCTCAGTTAAGTGAACGTGAAGCCCGCCAAGTTGATAATGCAATTACTATGTTTTTTGCTGAAATTGCTAAAAACGTGGACTACTTAGCCTCCCACCAAACGATTAAAAATGCCCGTGAAAACATAAAAACGCATATGAATGTTGGCACTAAGGTAATGCTTGATCACCCTAACCAAAGTCCGACGGAGCAAGCTGCTTACAGTTTATTTAATCATTTTGGTGAGACTCACCCTGGGCTTGCTTATATTTACATGGGAAATGAACAAGGTGGTTATATTCAATGGCCAATGGGAAACGTAAACGCCAATTATGATCCTCGTCAGCGCCCATGGTACAAAACAGCCAAACAAGCGAACGGTAAAACAACCCGTACTAATGCGTATTACTGGGCTGCTGATGATTTAGTGATTGTGTCCACGGTTAAAGCTATTATTGATAACGGTGAATTAATTGGTGCTCAAGGGATGGATGTTTCATTGGGCGGGCTTACCGATATTATTGCCGATATTAAATTAGGCGAAACAGGTTACTTAATGTTGATTGAAGACAGCGGCAGTGTGCTGGTGGATGTGAAACACCCAGATTACCGATTCAAAAACCTAGCAGATATTGAGGGGGCTAAATACGCTGATTTAGCTAAAAATAGCAAAGGCCTGTTTGATGTAGATATTGATGGAAAACAGTATATGGCCAATATTTATACGTCTCCCATTTTAGGTTGGAAGTTTATTGGGGTGGTAGAGAAGTCTGAGGTAATGAGTGCGGCCAATGCGATGGCGTACACCATTTTAATTATTAGCGCGATATTAATTGCCGTATTTGTTGCGATAGCGAGTTATATTTCTAAACTTATTTCTGCTCCAATTGTTGAGGTGAGCGATGGTTTAACTGAAATATCGCAAGGCGGCGGTGATTTAACCCAGCGCTTAACAATAAAAACAAAAGATGAAACCGCTAAATTAGCCACCAGCTTTAACTTATTTTTAAATTTGATCAGTGAGCTGGTTAAACAAATTAATGAATGCGCACAAAATGTTAGTAAAACCTCATCGCAAACATCATCACAAGCAGCTCAACTAACAAGCTCTACTAGCCAACAACAACAAGCTTTAGAAATGGCGGCAACGGCTATTAATGAAATGGCTGCCACTGCTAATGAAGTGTCGAGTAGTTGTGCGAATGCGGCCGATTTAGCGGTTCAAACACAACAAGCATCAGATTTAGGGCAATCGGTTATTACACAAACCGTAGAAAGTGTGGTGCAGCTCTGTGATGTAATAAATAATGCCTCAGCAGACATTACTCAACTCGATACTGAAAGTGAAAATATTATGTCGATTTTGAGCGTTATTCGTGGCATTTCAGAGCAAACCAATTTATTAGCATTGAATGCTGCAATTGAAGCTGCGCGAGCTGGTGAGCATGGGCGTGGTTTTGCAGTGGTTGCTGATGAAGTTCGTGCGTTATCGCAACGTACTGCAGAGTCGACCGAAGAAGTTGCATCGCAGCTTGATAAGTTACGCACGATGTCTTCTAAAGTCTCTAAAGACATGGAACGCAGCATAGAAACCACCAATAAAACTGTAGAACTTGCGCATTCTGCGCAACAACAGTTTAGTGAGATCACGGCATCTATTGTTAATATTAGTGATTTAAATACGCAAATAGCCACCGCTGCTGAAGAGCAGCAACACGTCGCTGAAGACATCAATCGAAATGTAACAGAAATTAAAAACTCGGCTGATGAGGTGAGTGATATTGCTGTTAGCACCAGTGAGAATGGCAATGAAATGAGTCGTCTTTCATCGATATTAACTGATTTAGTAGGTAAGTTTAAAGTATAAACAATAGGGCAAGTGCATACTTGCCCTATTCAATCTGCTACTTATTTTTGAGTAATTGTTTTAACTCTGCCAGTTGTGCTTTCAATTCGTTTACTTGGCCTTGGGTTGCGGGCAGTGAGTCTGTATCGGCTTGCTCTTCTCGTGCATTGCGATGCTCTTCACTCATTACTTCTAAAATAGCCCCCACCATCATATTTAAGAATACAAATGCAGTTAAAAAGATAAAGGTTAAGTAAAAAATCCAACTTAATTTGTATACCGCCATGGTTTCGTACATCACGTCGGTCCAATCTTCGAAGGTGGCGATTCTAAACAAGGTAAGCATAGAAATAGACACATCGCCCCACAGTACTGGGTTTATTTCAGCAAACAACATGCTACCTGTGGCAGCATAAATATAAAAAATCACAAACATTAGCAGCGCGATATAGCCCATTTGCGGGATGGCTTTTATTAGTGAGTTCACTAATAAGCGCAGCTCTGGGATCATAGACACTAAACGTAGTACGCGGAAAATGCGTAGTAGTCGAGCAATAAAAATAGTCGAGCCTGCCGCAGGGTATAAACTACCTATCACTATAATGAAGTCAAATATGTTCCAGCCTTTGGAGAAAAAATCTTTGATCCCTTTACTGGCAATATAACGAATAACCAATTCGATCAAGAAAAACACTGTGATGCCTATATCCATCCAATGTAGAAATAGCTCAGCAGTAGGGTGTAATGAATAGGTATGTGCACCTACGGTCAGTGCAGAAACCACAATAACTGCAATAACAAATGATTGAAATAATTTACTTTTATCGATACGCTGGAACAGCTCTTGTAACTGCGACAACATCATAACGTGCCCTTAACGGTTATAAATATAAAACCAGTGCAATATACAGCAAAAGTAACGAAAATTAGTAGTTTTCCGGTGAAAATATAAGGAATTTTGAATGTTAAATAATAACTTAAAGTATCTACTTTCGTTATCTGTAATCGTAGTGTTAGCAGGGTGTAGCAGCGATAGCCGCTATCATGAAATTCAATCAGCCCGATTAGGTGAGTGCAGTCATATGGCTGACAAGGAATACCATGAATGTGTTAAACAACAACAAGACAGCTACAAAGAATTTAAAAAACAACAAATCGCCGAGCAGTAATAAACCATGACCAAAACCCAAAAGCAGCTAGATAAACGTATTCGTCAACAATTAACAATTGCTTGCGAGCAAATAAAAGATAACGTTGAGAGCTTTAGCTTTCTTACTCACTCGGTTGATTTAAACAATTTACCTTCTAAGTTTACTGTAAGTTGTTATTTTATTGATGATATTGCACTAGAGCAGGCTAAACAAAATAATCAGCTAGATTACATTGTGCAGCTTATTTGTAATGCATTAGCTAGTTTAAATATTCATATTAAAAACAATGCTATTTCATTTCTTAAGCAGTAAAAATAGGTACTGTGTTTTTGTTTAATTATCCCTCATTTTAAGCTGTATTTGGCATTTATGGTCTTAGTAAAAGCTTTAATATGGAGAGATTCTATTAAGCAGGCTATAATCGCAAAAAATTGTAATAGAGATTAAATATGGCCGTTCCAACACGCTCGCAAATAACGCCAGGCACAGAGGTTAATATTGTGCTTAAACAAGATCAACGCAGTGGTACTTTAACCAATGGTATTGTGTCGCGTTTATTGACCAAGTCACCTAATCACCCGCACGGAATAAAAGTACAATTAGAAGACGGCCAAGTGGGTCGGGTAAAAGAGATCATTGCATGAGTGAGTTAACCTTAATTGATTTTTGGCGACTGGTTACAGTGGAAGATAAAACCGCAGAGCCTGACTCAGTGTGCCAATCGCTTAAGTCGGCACTGAGTGACTTATCAGATGAGCAATTAATTGAATTTGATAAGCAGTTTAGTATTTGTATGCGTCAAAGTTATACCTGGGATTTATTTGGTGCCGCGTTTGTTATGGCGGGCTGTAATGATGAATATGGTTTTTCAGAATTTCGTTGTTGGTTAATTTCTCGTGGTGAAGCCGCATTTAAAGCTGCACTAGAAAACCCAGATAGCCTCGCTCAGTGCACGCCGCTTTATTTTTTAAACGAGCAACCTTATCCGTATTTAGATGAGTATGACCTAATTGCAGGTTTGTTATATGAAGAACGTAACGACGATGAGTTACCCTTTATCCCATCAGGACTTGACCAACCTAAAGGTAAGCGCTTTAAAGACAAACCTAAGTTTTTAAAACAAAATTACCCGCAATTATTTGCTAAGTATTGGCAATAACTCAGCTTGTTATTAATGCATTACTTAATTAACCTGAACTGCGGATAATTAATCCATCTCAAGCAGCTATTTTCAGCGCTAACTGCGTTGAATTTACTTGCAATAGGCTAGCTATTGACGCGTAATTTCGCCTTGTTTTCACTAAAAATTTCTAGCTAGAGAAAAGTAGGTAAAAATATTTTTTGATTCAACATGTTAGTAAATCTCTTAACCAGAGTTCAGGTTAATCACAAGTAATGCATTTTCTTCCCCCTTTATGTAATAAAGCTTACGTCTAGTTTAATCTTATTTGTTGTTAGCTACGTATTTTAATTTAGTTTTTGCGCAGCTGCTCATAGTAATACGACTTCGCATCTTTTATAGTAAATCTCTGTTATAGTTAGAAATAGCTAAGGCATTGTCACATTGCTTGATCATGGTTGATACACGAGGATAGAGCTTATAATGAAATGTTTCACACTGGTTTTACTTACCATAAGCCTTTTTAGCTGTTATGCAGTGGCAGGCCCAAGTAATAAAACTCGCTTTATTCCACTATTAAAAACTAAGCTAGGTAATTACGAAGTTACCTCAAGTAACTCGGGTTTATGCACTAATAGTCGATTGCAATTTAATAACCCTGAAGATCCTGAGCAAGGTTTTAGCTTAGGTAAAGAGATTTTGTTTAACTCATTACACAATGGCACTCGTACTATTCAAAAGCCTAATTATTGTTTTATTACCAGCTCAATTAAATACAAAACTAATGGCCTCGAAAATGGTTTACGTATGAGCCGATGTGATAATCCAATTCACGAAAGAACCATTAAACAAACTATTACTTTTTTAACCGATAACACCCTTAAATACACCTTAGATAACCCAAGTGTAGAATGCGAATTTATTAAAGTTGCTGACTAACACTGTATTTTAGGAATATCGCGCCAACGTGTTGTGTATTGCGGCGATAAAAAAGCTCTATTCATATGCCAGCGCTCATTTAGTTGGCTGCTTGCTACGCTAAGCATTCCTTTCCCAAAGCGATGATTTATCGCATCTAAGCAGCCCATTAACTGCGGGTTATCGGTTTGTTTCTCAAATAAAGTATGTTGTTGAAACTGCTGTGGGCTAAGCTCTAATGCACCCACTCCGCATTTATAAAAACGAATACCCGGCTGATATATCTGCTCAAAACTCTTTGATACTGCACTTGCTATAACACGGGTATCGTTAGTGGGCGGATCAAATTGATGCATAGCTGACTTTTTATAAAAGGCTTGCTCATGTGACGAGCTGGCGGCAAAAATATAAATACGATGAGTGAGCGACTGTTGCGCTCTTAATTTTTGTGCAACCACGCTGGCATGGTTTATTAATGCGGTTCTCACTGCATCAGGATCGTTAAGGCGCTGGCCAAAACTACGCGTTGAAAAAATAGCTTGCTTGTCTTGGCGAACATCATCCCAGTTTAAACAGGTAATGCCATTGAGTTCGTTAATTGTGCGCTCAAGCACCACGCTAAATTGGCGACGAATTGTTTTTGGACTTTGCTGAGCTAGTTGCCATGCGGTATTAATATTCATTAGCGCCAGTTTTTTAGCTAAACGTTTGCCCACTCCCCATACATCCTGGCAGTGCATTTGCTGTAAAATAGCTTGTCGGCTTGCTTCATCATCAATCACGGCAACCCCATTAAAGCCAGTTAGCTTTTTAGCAGCATGATTCGCGGCTTTGGCTAAGGTTGGTGTTGGCCCAAAACCAACCCCAACAGGGAGTTTGGTTTCGCGCCATACCGTACGTCTAATTAGCTGACCGTAGTGGTGCCAATCGGTAATTAATGGCTGATAGCCTTTAAAGTGCAAAAACGATTCGTCAATACTGTAAATATGCTGGGTATCACAAAAGCGAGCAATAACGTTCATCATTCTATCGCTTAAATTAGCGTATAGTTCGTAGTTAGATGAGCGCACTACGACCTGATGTTTTGCTAGTAATTGCTTTACTTTAAAATAGGGGCCAAATTTAGGAATATTAAGCTTACGGGCAATAGGGCATACCGCACATACGCAGCCATCGTTATTGGTAAGCACCACAACTGGTTTTGAACGAATTGCGGGGTCAAATACCTTTTCAGCACTGGCATAAAAAGCAACCGCATCAACTAAGGCATACATGAAAGTATCTCAGGGCTTTGCCGATGTAATCTAATTGAGCGAGTTACCACGCCTTCAAGCTGAAATTCATCAGACTCGGTTAATTGCACGGGTTTATAAGCAGCAGAAGCCGAGAGCAGTCGCGCATTGGTTTTATCTAGCAACTTACATACAAATAAACCATTTAAGTTCGCCACAATAACATCGCCATCTTTAGGAATTTCTGCACGGTCAACTAATAGTAAGTCCCCCTCAAAAATACCAATTTCTTGCATAGAACATCCTGAGGCAACGCCAATAAATGTAGCATCTGGGTGTTTTATTAATAGCTCGTCAAGTGATATCCCTAACTCACTATACTGCGCTGCAGGCGATTCAAACCCGCAAACACCGGCCTCTATATAAATGGGAATAACAAACATAACACAACCTAAAACGCATATACTGTATAAGTGTACAGTATATGCGTTTTGTATCAGTTATGCCAAGTAATGAATGGTAGATCAATCCATGTTTTTGATTATTTGTTGGGCAGTATGTAAAAAGTCATTGATTTGCTGTGGGTTTAAGTTTTTACACATTTGCGCATTTACTTGCTGCTCGGCGGCTAATAGCTTGTCATAAAGCGAGCGACCTTCAGAGGTAAATGACAAGATAAAACAGCGCTTGTCGTGCTCACTGGCATCTTTGTTAATTAACTTTAATGCGATTAGCTCTTTCACTAAGCGTGCTATTTGGGCCTTGTCGCGCTGGGTCTGATTAACAATATCGTTAGCAGTGCACTGAGTTGTTGTTGCAATAATATGAAAGCAACGTACGTGCATTGCGTTTAAGCCAAGCTCGCCCGCATTAATCGCTTCGCGTATGGTAACGCGATAATTTTGCATTAAAGCAAATAATGTATTGGCTAATGAGATATGCATAGGGAATCCATAATGGTTGACAAAGTCAATTAAATTGATATAGTTGATTTTATCAACCAATGGGGCGTTGTGCAATTCATCTTTTTTAATGAGGTAAATTTATATGGGTAAAAAAGTACGCAAAGCAACAGTATTAAGCACAGAGCAAGTAACCCCACATTTACAACGTATTATTGTTGGCTCCGATGAGTTTAACGACTTGAGCGCTCAATATATTGGTAACTACGTAAAGGTACTTATTCCGCAAAATGGCCGCGTTGATTATAATATTAAAACTTCATGTATGCGTTCATACACTATAAGGCATGTTGATGAGCACACCGGCGCACTTACCCTCGATTTTGTAATTAATATGCACCAAGGTCCGGCAACTAATTGGGCTAAAAAAGCAAAAGTAGGCGATGAGGTAGGTATAGCAGGACCAGGCCCTAAAAAGCTTGATAATTATGAACACTCACATTACATACTACTTGGCGATTTAACTTCGGTTAATGCAATTAAAGGCTACATGCAGCAACTGCCTAAAAACGCAAAAATTGACGCGATTATTCATGCACCAACAAAAGATGATGTGATCAGCTTAGAGTCGCCGCGAGATGTAACTTGGTTAATAACACATAAACCAGATACAGATGTGATAAACGCATTAAAATCGATGCCGCTTAGTGAGCAACAACCTATTGTATTTATGGCACTAGAGGCCGGATTAGTACGCAAAGCAAAAACCGTATTAACTGATGAATTAGCTATACCTCGCAGTCAAATTGTTTCATCGGGTTATTGGAAAAAAGGCCTTGATTCAGAAGCCTATAAACTAAACCGCCAACAAGCTGCAGCTAAAAATAGCTAACTTTGTTATCACTCAATCGCAACACCTTAGCGTTTCAAGATAAGCTGCCTTGAATTGGTGTAATGTACACCCATCTCTTACTTTAGATTTATTATTTATGGCTAGCACGTCATAAATCGCTATTTAATTTGGAGATGCTACTTTGTTATCAACTATCCCTTTTTCATTACTTGAACTGGCGCCTATGCAAAAAGGGGCCACGGTTAGTGACACCTTAAACAAAAGTACAGCCTACGCACAAAAAGCAGACCAATTAGGTTTTAACCGTTTTTGGTTAGCCGAGCATCATAATATGCCTGGGATTGTTTGTGCCGCCACTTCAATTTTAGTAGGGCACATAGCCGGCAACACTAAAAAAATACGCGTAGGGTCGGGTGGAATTATGTTACCTAATCATGCGCCTTTAGTTGTGGCTGAGCAATTTGGCACCTTAGAGAGTTTGTATCCTGGTCGAATTGATTTAGGGCTAGGGCGTGCCCCAGGTAGCGATCCGGTGACCAGTCGCGCCTTAAATAACGACATTAGCCGCGCTGAAAACTTTCCTAATGAAGTGAGCGAGTTACAAACACTATTAGGCCCATACGAGGGAGCTAAGCGTGTGCGAGCAATACCCGGTGAAAACACTAATGTGCCTATTTGGCTTTTAGGCTCAAGTTTATTTAGTGCCCAGTTAGCAGCGCAAAAAGGATTACCCTATGTATTTGCGGGGCACTTTGCACCGCGTTTTGTACATGATGCAATAGCCTTATATAAACGAGAATTTAAACCATCAAATGTATTAGCTAAGCCTTATGTAATGTTGGCATTACCTTTAGTGGCTGCCGATACAGATGAAGAAGCACAATACTTATCAACCACTTCAAAACAGCGAGTGCTATCATTAATTAGAGGCGACGAGTTGTGGTTAAAGCCCCCAGTTGAAACAATGGAAGGCTTGTGGAGCGAACAAGAGCGTACTCATGTTGAGAGCTTTTTAGGATTAAGTGTTACTGGTGGGCCAGCGAGTATTAAACACAAATTAGAAATGATCGTGAACCAATTAGAGGTCGATGAGCTTATATTCACCAACGATTTATATGACGATGAAAAACGTCATCGTGCGTTAAAAATACTAATGGAAATAAAGAACTAAGCTGTTTATTAAGCAAGCGTACACGCAACCATAGTTACACTAATAACCAAATAGAGAATCGAATAAAAATTGAGTACAAATAAATGATTTATATTTTCAATCGAACTGATTCAATTAATCTGTTTTAAGGATTTAATCAAGCACGTTAAAATAAAACCATATTCCGTTAAGTTAACAACTAAGAGGTACACCGTGAAATCTCAAATAAATGTTGCTCCACACACATTCAATAAGCCTATGCACCCTAAAACTGCATTGATTGCTGAAGGTGGAGGGCAGCGAGGGATATTTACAGCTGGTGTACTTGACGCGTGGTTAGAGCAAAACTACGACCCGTTTGATTTATTTATAGGCACGTCTGCTGGCTCGCAAAATTTAACCAGTTATTTAGCGCGTCAAAAAGGCTACGCTAAACGCTTGATTAGAGGGCTTTCTCGTCATAAACGCTTTTTTCAGTTAGGTCGCGGCCTAATGGGTAAACACATTGTTGACTTAGACTGGTATTTCGAAAAAACCACTGAGGTTAATAGAGCATTAGACTTTAAAACAGCAAAAAATAGCCTTGGTGATAGAGAGCTGCTGATCACTGCAACCAATGCACGTGATCGTAAACCGTATTATTTAACTCCTACTGGCGATGGTAAACACTGGCGAGAACTATTAAAAGCGTCAAGTGCTTTACCTTTTTTGTATAAACAAGGTGTTCAACTTACTCCTTGGTTAGGCTCAAAAGCGGCAAACGAAGCACATTTAGCTGCAGAGCAATCGAATGAAGATTTTTATTTAGATGGCGGCTTGGCTGCGCCATTGCCTGTACGCGAAGCTTATAACCGTGGCGCACGAAAAATCGTGGTAATAAGAACCGTTGATGAGAATTTTCAAGCGCAAACTGCATGGGTTCAAAAGCTAAGAACATTTGCATGTGCATCAGGCTACTGCCCAAAAACTCTCGACTATTTGTTACAACATGAACAAGCGTACTTAGACGAGCTTGAATTTATTGCTAATCCCCCAGATGATGCTGAAATTATTCAAATTTTTGCTAACGAAAAGCTACATAGCAAATTGTTAGGCAGCTCTAATGATGACCTCCGATTTGATCATAAATTAGGCTTGAAAGCGGGTCGTGATTATTTAAAAAACTATCATACAGAGTTAAACCGTTTCAGTGAGCCGCAATACGCAATGTAAGCAAGCCTCTAGGGCGTTTATAGCGCTAATTAACAAGCCGCATGCAAAGCAATATGCACCTACTGTATATTGCTTTGACGTTAAACTTAGCCTGTAATTTTAATGGGTTAATAAAAAATACTGATCAAACTAAAACAACTCAAGCTAGCGTAATTACCACACACTGTAACGCATCATATTAATAATAAAACCAGTCTAGCATCATAACTCAACCAACAATCTCAGTTCATAAACTCACTGTGAGTCGACTTACCCTGCACAAAATTTAACAAAGCGTACTATTCTTATCTTGGAAATATAAGAGGCCGTATAATTTTAACGCAAGGCTTAGTGCTGCGTCGTCTGAAGCTACAAATATATTATTGATTTTTTTATAAAAAACGATAAGGTATGAGTGTGATTTTATATTCACAATAACTGAAATAAAATTCACGTGACGTGCGGTGCATTTATTGTTTTAAACACCTAAAGATATAAATGTAGAAGCAAGCGGATATAAAAATAACAAATAAAGGACGGGTGATGTTTGAAACAGTAGTAAAAAGTGTCAATGGCCTTTTATGGGGCGAAGGGCAAGTACTTATTTACATTCTCCTATTTACCGGAATATGGTTTTCAGTACGCTTAAAAGCAATTCAATTAGTTAAATTTAAGCACATGTTTAGCCTGCTAAAAGGCAGTAGTAAGCGTAATAAAAACGATATTTCATCATTTCAAGCGCTCTGTACTGGGCTGTGTGCTCGAGTAGGCACAGGTAATTTAGCCGGTGTGGCTGTGGCTATATCACTCGGTGGTAGCGGCGCCATATTTTGGATGTGGGTCATTGCTATACTGGGTATGGCAACCGGATTTGCAGAAAGTATTTTAGGCCAGGTATATAAAATTCGCGACAGCAATGGCGAATTCAGAGGTGGCCCTGCGTATTATATTCAACAAGGCTTAGGCAGTCGTGCATTTGCTATTGTGTTTGCCGCCTGTTTGTTTTTAGGTTACGGCTTTACCTTTAGCGCCATGCAAACCAACACCATTACCGATGCACTAAATTACGCATTTGAAATACCCACTTTTTACTCAGGTGTTGTGATCACACTTTTAGCAGGCTCTATTATTTTGGGGGGCTTTAAAGCCATTGCCCGATTCGCCGAGCGAGTAGTGCCTGTTATGGGCATCGTGTTTGTGCTTGTTGCTGTAGTAATTACACTGATTAACTTCACCCAAGTACCTGCCATGCTTAAAGATATATTTTTATCAGCGTTTGGCTTGCAAGAAGCTGGTGCAGGCGCCATGGGTGCAGCCATTAAAAATGGTATACAACGCGGTTTATATTCTAATGAGGCTGGCGCGGGAAGTGTGCCGCATGCATCGGCTAGTGCCAGTCCAATGCCAAACCACCCAGCTACGCAAGGCTACATACAAATGTTAGGGGTGTTTTTCGATACCATCGTATTGTGTAGTTGTACCGCGGTTATTATTTTATTGGCCGATGTAGATATAAGCGGTGAAATGGAAGGCATACGCTTAACACAAAGCGCTATGACCTCACACTTAGCGCAAGGCGGCGTGTATTTTGTAGCCGCTGCCATTACTTTATTTGCTTTTACCTCGGTGGTTGCTAACTACGCCTACGCCGAAAGTAACCTCCACTTATTTAAGCTCGATAACAAAGTAGGGCGCGGTATTTATACTTTGCTTTATTTATCAATGATGTTGTGGGGCGCATCAGCCACCTTAAAACAAGTATGGGATTTAGCTGATATTGCTCTAGGGTTAATGACAGTAGTAAACGTAATCGCTATTATACTACTCACACCGACTATTTTGTCTGTTACTAACGACTACCACGCACAAAGAGACAAAGGCATAGAGCCTGAGTTTAAGATAAAAAACGTAAAAGTGCAGGGCAAATGTGAAGACGGAATTTGGGATTAAGATTAAAGTTTAAAAGTTTTATTTTGCATAAGTATTCATTTTTAAGTTTGGCTTTAACAACATTAAACTGCGACTCTACAGGTAGTATTTTTAGATGATCGACATTTATGCGGGTAAAACTGCAGCAAAAATAATAAACGAACAAGGTTTTAAACCCGAGCTTTTTACCTCGTTTTTAGGGGCAAGTGGTGGCCCTAAATGGTTTACCTTATTTGGTTTAGACAAATATATATTTGGCGAATTTTTTAAACATCGCACCCAACCGCTTAATTTAATTGGCTCATCTGCAGGGGCTTTTCGTTCAGCCTGTTTTGCACAAAACGATCCAGTTGCAGCCATTAAGCGGTTAGCAAAATCATATTCACAAACCCGATATTCTAGTAATAAACCAACACCCGCTGAAATTACACTAAAAGCCCGCGCATTATTAGATGATGTATTTGGTGATGATGGCGTTACTGAAATTATAAATAATCCTGTTTTTAAAGTGCATTTTATTGTCGCAAAATCTAACGGGTTTATTGCCAGCGAACATAAATTAATACAGCTTCTGGGTTTATCAAAAAGTTATATGCTTAACAGAATTAATCGAAAATTATTAGGCTCGCAATATGAGCGTTTTATTTTTGGCGCGCCCAATAGTGATTTAAGTATTACCGACAGCTACAATTTTAAAACCAAAAATATCGCACTCACACAAACAAATTTAAAAGATGCCTTACTTGCATCGGGCTCTATACCACTTGTAATGCAAGGTATAAAAAATATTGCCGGTTCGCCACCAGGGATTTACCGCGATGGCGGCATTATTGATTACCACTTTGATTTAAAAATTAATAACCCTGGCTTAATTTTATATCCACATTTTAATTCAGATCCAAAGGCAGGGTGGTTCGATAAAAATTTAAAACGAAAAGTGTCACCACAAAATTACGACAATGTAGTGATGATCACCCCATCAAAAGAATTTGTAGCCAACTTACCTTACGGAAAAATCCCAGACAGAAACGACTTTACTGATCTTGATGCAGACACGCGTATTAAATATTGGAACACCGTGTTTAGTGAAACTGAGAAATTGGCCGAAGCGTTTGATAAGAAATTAGTTTAAGTAGAGAAAAATTATATAAGAATAATGTCATAAGGAAGTTAGAGCATGCAATTATATTCGAAAAGACAAAAACAATTAAGAGGCGAAGTTAATGATGTTTATAGCTACGAAAATATACCAAATAAATTGTTAGTCCAAATTATTCATATTTGGGATCGCACATTAGGTAATCAAGGTAACTATGAACAATATGGTTCTCAAGTTCCAGGAACTTATAAAAGTATTTATGATATTTTGTGTGAAGAATACGGCTTATTTAATTTGTTTCCAAATATACAGAGAAATAACGGGATTCATTACTATAGAGAACTCTGCAATTATTTTTTAAGCTTAGACGATGACGAAAAAATTATAGATATCATTGAATTAACTTTTTCATTTATAGATGTAATTACACGGGAAAATACTTATTTGGGAAAAGCTGATCCATCAAAAGAAGCTGATGACGCGATTTCACTTTTAAATTTACGATTCAAAGAACATGGAATTGGGTTCCAGTTTATTGATGGTAATATAATAAAGGTTGATTCTGAGTTCTTACATGTAAATGCAATAAAGCCTGTTTTAAAATTATTGAACGATAAAAATTTCAGTGGTGCACAAGATGAGTTTTTAAATGCATATGAACATTACCGACATAGTGAAAATAAAGAAGCATTGAATAATTGTTTGAAAGCTTTTGAGAGTACAATGAAAACAATCTGTGATAAACACAATTGGGAATATGGGAAGTCACCGAATGCTAGTCATTTAATTAATACATGTTTTAAAAATAACTTAATACCTCAGTTTTGGCAGCAGCAATTTACTTCATTAAGAAGTACACTGGAAAGTGGAATTCCACCAGGTAGAAATAAACTAAGTGGACATGGTCAAGGAGAAGAAATAATTAAAGTACCAGAGCACATAGTTTCGTACATGCTAAATATGACTGCTGCAGCCATTATATTATTAATAAACTCAGAAAAAGATCTTTTCAATAATGTAAAGTGAAAGGTAGTAGATATAAATAACTTAACTACCCATAAATTACGGTACGTAATATTTAAAAAAAGGGCGAAAAGCCCTTTTATATTAGTGATTTAAAGTGACTGTCTATATTGACAGATGGTCAATCCTTTCTAGCTCGTTCACATGAATTGTCCATCATCGTTTTGTTTTTATCTGATTGGACTTCTCTATATTCACTAGTCCAAAAACGACAAACTTCGTTATTAGTTTTACGAGCAGCATTTATCTGGCTTTGCCTTTTTGCTTGCTTTATACGCTCATTTTTAAGTCTTAAAGCTTCAGTTTGCGCTCTTATAGAAAGTGATTTAGCTTCTTTCTCTAGCTGTTTTGCATAGGCTTCGGCTTTTTGCTCAATAACATGAGCCCTATAAATATCAAGGGATTCATCAGCTGCCCATACAGATAAGCCTGCAAAAGTAAGAGATAAATATAATTTTAAATAATCGAATTCCATTTAACTTCCTGTCCTTTCAGATATTTCACCAATAATATTAAGTAATTGGTCTTGTAAGTCGGATAAATACAAATCTTGTGTCTTATGATTTTCCTTAAGGGTTTTGTACATAGACTCTGACTTTCTAGCAGACCACTTGTAACGATGAACGAGCTGAACATCAGAGGGTTTAACTTCGCCCCAAGGTGTACTCATTGTATGATCATCTACAGAAATTTTACAGTCAGCCCATGCTCCAGTAGGAGGTAAATAACCTCGATAAATAATAGCTGTTAGTTTTTCTACTGGGAGACTGGCTTTACCTGATTTCACATAGCGCCTTACTTGCCTTTCACTTACGCCCAGTTCTTTGGCACCTTTTGCATAGTCATAGCCAAATAAAGAAAGAAACTGTTTATGAAATTCTGATTTAAACATTGTGATTTTTACTCCTTTTAAAAAAATCACAATGGTTAATCATTATCTAACTCCGAATAGGTTATCAGGGGCGCAAGCGCGGTATCGAGTAACTAAGGGCAGGGGTTGCGCTTCGCTTAGTTACGACCGATTTACGGTAATGCTAAATTAAAATTTGTGTGCGGTCTACATGGCTAAAGCCATCAGTGTCTTAAACAGCATTTTTCATATAGCCATGTGCAATACTGCGAGACATAAAGGTATATGGTGAAGATTTTAAAAAGCAGCTAATTAGCATGTCGGCCGCGGCAAGCGCTGGCGCTACATTGCTAATTTTTAGCTGCTTATTTCATCGGTAGATGATTGATTATCAGGTTTAGCTGATGAGTAAGAATCGACTCGATACGGTAAGCAGTTAATATTATAGTCATTACCGTTATAGGTAAGTTTTGCAGTACAGGCAGAAACAACATTAACAATAGCGTTTAATGAAGATGGATAGAATGGTTTACCGTCTTTTTCAAAGCAATATGTTGAATTGTTGCGTGTAGAAATTACGGAACAGGTTATATAAACACCATTAAAAATGTCAGGTAATTGATTTTGTACTAATGGATTTTTAGCTGATGGTTGTGACTGGCCATTAAGTAAAAGGTTAGGTTCGTTAGGTTTTTGTGTTGGGTATAAGTAATAAGCTAAATAAGCAATTAAAAATATACCCCCTACTTTGTGCCAAGGTTTTAATATTGGGTCTTTATTTTTTTTCTCTTCTAAAACTTCGTTTTTTCGTTCTTGTGATTTTTCCTTTACTAAATACCATTTTTTTAACTGTTCGGTAGGAACTAAGCAATAGCTAGATTCCATTTGAACTAGTCGGCCGGATTTGGTGGTCATTACATCAGGTAGAAATTTTTGAGCAGTGTTATACCAGTCGTGACACCATGACTTAATGTAAAATTCATAGCCCTGGGCTTTACGTGTTTTTGCTTTACCATCATAAAATCGAGCGACTGAAAATTTAGGAACTTTGAAAGCTGTAAATAGACGTTGAACTAAACTATTTAAAAAACCAAAACCAAAATAATTAGCACCTGATTTAACGTTAATTAGTTGGTCTATTGTGGTGTCACGTAATTGTTTATCAACACCCTCAAAGTCTTGACCTATTAAAACTAAATCCCAACCGTACTTACCCATTTGAACAAACCAACTAACAATTTGTAAGCGGTCTTTATCTTTAAAGGATCGAGAATTAAGGAAAGTTAGAAGTTCATCAATTACAACTAAACCATTTTTTGATTCATCATAATTTTTATCGCTTTCCTCTAATTCTGGATAACCCATGCCAAGGTCTTTTAAATGGGTGCTGCTCATATGGTCAGGTAAGCGGATTACATGAGGGTTTTTTACATCCATTTTATCTAGATATAAATCTAAATTAGTGGCAACTTTGCGCCCTCTTTTTAAATAATCGTTAATTAAATCGATAGCGTATTTTGTTTTACCTGAGCGTTTAACACCCTCAATAAATATTCCTTTAGACATAATATTAAGCCTTTAGTTTTACACGTAAAATACCGATTGAAAAATAAAAGAGCATTTGAGCTGCTTTTGCTGTGACTACAATTGTGGCGCAAGTTATTGCATTACTGGGAACTAGTGAAAGGCCAGCAAGTGAATATGAGTTATTTGGTAAAGTCATTAATAAATTTGTAAATTCACTATTTAATGTTGTTACGAAAGTGACTAATAGAGCGGTATAGACAGTTATAAAAGCTGCACCTATAAATAATTTACGGCCAAAAGTGGTTAATAGGTAAGTAATAATTGAACTTAAACCAGCAATAAGAGAAGAAATTAAAGCGGGTATGGCTAGTAATGCAGGCATAATAATTAATCCTTATAAAGATGAAAAAGCTCTAAATGCTTGTGAAGAAATATTGATTAAAGCTATAGCTGTAACAGTCCAAAGCAACCATTCAACCAAAGGTTTAAAATAGGTTTCATAGGGTTCACAGTGTTGATGAACATTTATAGTTTTTGAAACATTAGCTATTGATACATCTAAAATAAAAGGTTTGCATGAACCAGTAAAACCAGCAAAATTTTGTGAAACGTATGAAGTAATTTTAGATGTATAAGTGTTTAATATTGATGGTGCTGGTTCTTCTTTTTCTATCCATTCTTTTAATTTTGCGTTTTCTTCATCAAGTTTAGGTTGAATATCATAATCACAAAGTTCACCCTCACACTCGCCGTTATATAGGTCTTTTTTAGTGTTTTCGGCAATTTCTAAAAGTGCGCCATTGTTAACTTGAGAGCCGCCAGATGAAACAGGTTTTGATTTAATATCGCTCAATATTTGATTTGAATTTTGTATCTCTAAAGCAATGCGATCTAAACGTTCATCGTTAGATTCTGAATAAGTTTTTTGATTGTTGTTAATAACATCTAAATTTTCATTAATTTTATTTATTGCATCTAATTCAGTTGTCTCTGGTTCTGGGTCGGTCGGGTCAGGGTCTGGTGTTGGGTCAGGGTCTGGTGTTGGGTCTGGGTCTGGACTTGGATCAATATCTGGAACACATGAAACGGGTTCAGCAGAACCATAAGAAGCGGGTATGTAATAGCCACCATTTTCATCTGTTTGGATTTCACATTGACGGCCATTAGGTGCAGGAAAACATACAGATGTTTGACCGCCACCACTACCAAAAACAAAAGGGTCATTGTCTGTTGGTGCTGGGCAATCTGGGTCTAGCTCTGGTTCTCCTAATAATTTGGCACACATAAATGTAGGTGCTAAAGGGTCAGTGGGTGCAGGTTCTATGGTGACTGAATTTTCATGTTCTGGAAAACCTTCTGGAGGGCAATACCAGCTTTTTCTTTCGTATTGATTTGACCAAACAATGGAATAAGTATCTAATCTTTGCTCGGCACACCAACCACCGTCACAAAATTGATTTTTTACATTGCCATATATATGAACGGAGGGGCCATTTCTTTCACTATTAGTGAGATTAGCACATTGAGAGCGAGTGTAACGTTTACCGTCAGTGTTAGATGGTATGCCAACAACACCTTTGTAAATTTCGCATGCTGCATTTTGTGCTTCGACTTTAGTTCGGCCACAAGCTTCGTAATTGTCCCAAGCAGTAATGCATATTTCTAAACCATCACTTTTTGGTGGCTTTAAATCATTCATATCGTAAAGATTATCTAGTACATCAGCAGAAACAAAAAAAGCGCTAATAAGCGCTAATGTAAAAATTAAATATCGCATTATTGACGCCTTTTAAAAAAATAGGATATGTGGGTTAAGGGAAGTTAACCCACATTAGGTGGTAGGTATTAGCCCCCGTTAGCGCCTTTAGAAATAAAGCGGCCAAGCAGAGAGAAACCGATAGATGAAGCAAGTACAACGGCTAGAACTGCAAAGCCAGCGCCAACTGCTTTTGATACATCGGCTAAAACTTCGGTTTGAATTGCTGTTACAGCTGCATCATCTAAAGCAGCATGAACAGTGCTAGAAAGGCCAGCACCAACAGCACAAACTGAAATGAAAACCGATTTCATAGTAATTAACGGTTTAGTAGTTTTTTGATTAGACGCAGTCACTGCGGATAATTGAGTTTTCATAGGAATATTCCTTTTTACATTAGTGTGAACGTGAGGCTTTTTTGAATATTTCACTCACGAAGTGATAGAGCTTGCCAGTACAAAAACCTGTAAGCCAACAAGCGATAGCAGACCCGATAATTTTTGCGTGTAACGGGTCAATTTGGTTAATGGTTTCCACAGATGAATCCCCCAATAAAAGAAAGAACTAGTAAAGTAATTACAATTAATGTTTGAGTTTCCATCGTGAATACCTATTATTTTTTATGGGAAATTTACTTAAGTTTATTTTCAGTAGGTAAGCTATGTAAGCGGAAGCCTTTCCAGTCCATTTGACGTGCTACGTTAGCACCTTCGTAATATTCAATATTGAGTAACACAGGCTTTAAGCCCCAGCCGTTAGGATCGGATTGCAAATTCTCCAATTGCTGATAAGTACCATCGTTAAATTGGTCAGCAGATACCTTTACAGATAAAATTTGAGCTGGGTTTTTTGTATGAAGTTTAAATTCGCCAGTTGTAGGCAGGGGAGCGCCTTTATCATCTGTACGATTAACTTTTACTAGGTCTGTAATAGCGCCTTCAATATTCATAATTTCTCCAATAGGGTTTAGTTTTATTAATAGTTACAGTTAATGACACAAGTCCAAGCTCGCGACTTCGTCGCTCGAAATGTTGCCAGCCAGAGCTTCGTAATCCATGAATAAGCACATGTTTTGATAATCCTCAAGAACGCACGCTTCAAGGAACTGCATATCTTCATCACTAGGTGCGAATAAGCGGCCGTCATCGTGCCAACCTTGTATTTGTTCAGACACACCACACATGATTTTACGTTGTGATTTAATATCTTTTTCAGTGAGTATCTGGGTAGTACCGCGTCGAGTAATTACTACAACAGCATCCCAAGCAACGCCTAAGATTCGGTTAGCTGGTTGGTCGCCATATTTAGTGGCAAAGTAGGGTGATTTAGATTCACTGCGGCTAACCTCGCCAGTAATACGGTCAACAATATCGGGCAATTGGTAGTGAATGCGTAACGTTTGGTCTTTGCGTTTAACTTGTACGCCACCCATAGCAAGGCAAAATGCTTTCCAATCTGATGAATCAGCAGCTTGGCGTACCTTCTCAAGTGCGTATTTTGAAACTGTGTCTAGTGTTGTATTCATTGCGTTTGCAACCTCACATTTGCCAGTATCACCTTGGCCTAATCGTCTAAGTTCACGCCAAAGGGTGACTGATGGGCCACCAATTTGCTGAAAACGTCTAATATCAAAAGTGCTTGCCCAAGTAGATGCACGTTCTGCGGCATCGGCTGGAAGTATTTTCATTTCACCCGCTTGAGAACAAATTACTTTGTCTATGCTGTCACCAGTCACGGCTTTAGTAATATATTTAGCTATGTAACCAGCAGCAGAGCCTTTACTTTTATTAATCGTAATAGCCTTAAAACGGGTGGTGCTTGTTCTAAATTCGGTTGGTGTATCTTCGGTGCAAAGCTTTTTCAGGATTGCGCGAACTTGTATTGCATCGCCTTTTTCCATGAATAAAAGCATATGCCAGTGTGGGCAACCGTCATGATGTGGTTCAACAACACGGAATCCATAAGGGCGTAAATTTTGTTTTGAGAATAGGGCGCGGGCACGCTTCCAAATTCCATTAAAATATTCCTGTGCATCCTGAGGGGTTGAGCCATCATATTTATTATTTGGTCGGCCTGTATGGTGAACTGAATGAAAACGACTAGGCGCAGACAAAGTATAGAACTCGCCTCGATGGCCATGCATGTCTGCTAGTTCTTCAAAACCACGAATACGAACCATTAATTCTGCAGCTTGTTGTTTACCAGATGTGTGCGAACGTTCAATAATTGATTGAAGTGTTTCGAACTCATCAAACGGGTTTGCATCGTTTGGAACAACATATAAATCAGACATTATTTCGGCTGATTTGCGCTTACGTTCTCGGCGGTTCTGGATGGTTGGTTGTGATACATAAGCACTTGCTTTTTTATGTACGAGTCTTAAATCACGTGCTAGTTGTTCAATAGTAAACGCTTGGATTTTACGTAATTTACGACGCCAGAAAATTGGGTCAGCAAAGCGGTTTAAAATACCTGTTAAAGAATCTGCTGAAAAGTGTGTGCAATACGGTGGAACTAATTCAGGCTCTTGAATATCAAAGGAATTTAAGTATTTAACAAGGATATTAAATACAGATAAAGTGTGGCCGTTTTTACTTATTTTCAGCTCGCAATAACGGGCTTTTTGCTCTGCAATTTCGCATAATTCATCGTCTGAACATGATAGGTTTATATAACCAAAAAGAGGATTGCCAAGCTTTAAAGCTGTATCGGCATGCTTCAATCGTCTATCTGCTTCAACTAAACCATTAAACTTTTCAGCTAAAAAATACCCAGTACTTAGCATATGAGACAAGTTTGAATGGGTCTTAAAAATACGATTTCTGAAGGCTTTACTATCAAAATAGAAACCTGTTGCGGGCTTATTATTAGAGTTATGAATGCTAATATCTGAATGAAATTTATCAAAATTAGCAGTTAAATTAATAGCTGTTTTTAGCGGGAAAACTTGAGCATATTGGGCGTTAGATAATGAGTTCATGGTTTAGACACCAAATAAATTAAGGAAAATAAACACAATAAAAAACCTGATGCTAATAATGAAGCAATTGGAAAATAAATAACAAAGTCGTGATTACTTTTGACTGGAATCAAAAAGGTGGCGAGTGCAATTAAGAACCATAAGAATAAAAAAGCGATTAAATCTTTCATTTGTTAGATACTCCATTAGTTAAATAAGTATCTTTGGTTATTATGTTTATAACCATCAAAGCCATTAAGGCCATAAAAAGGTATGTGACAGAAAAGATAACCATAGTCACAGGGTCTGAAATTGAGGTAGAAAAATTATCAAAAAGATATCTTGATAATGTGAGGTCTAATTCTTGAATTATTTCTAGGCTCATATTCTTATTCCCTATAAATATAATGCACAAACTTGTGCAATAGCGCAGAATGTAGCGCACAATATTGTGCAACGTCAAGAATATATTTTACATTTTTGTGCGCTATAATTGATTTAGAGAGGAGATATATATGTCATTTAGTTATCAACTTGTTGAAAAATACAAAGAAATCATGGGTTATTCACAGGACAAACAAGTTGTTGCTGACTTGGATAGTGTTACGTCTGGTTCTTTATCCCAAATTAAAAGGGGTGAAAGGCACTTAACTGCAAATCAGTGTATTTTTCTGGCTAATAAAGTTGGAATGGATCAAAAAGAAGCTTTATTGAATTTGGCTATTGAGAAATCAAAAACCAAAGAAGAGAGTAAAGTTTGGACTGATATTGTAAAAAAGATTAGTGCAGCATGTGTAGCGCTAACACTAGTTGCAGGACTAGCAAACGCTCCAACAGAGGACGCATTTGCGTAATAGCGATAGCCCATAAATTACGTTATGTTAAATTGAATGAATTAAATTAAAGTGGGCGTAATCCATAAAACTAGCCCACTTATGATAGGGTTTTGATAGCTTAGTTTAGCTCAGAATCTACCCAAAATTTAGTGCCTTTTAAAACGGCTTGCAGTGCAAGGCCACTTTCGGTTAAAGAGTAAACAGTAACTTGGTCAGCAATAGCTTCGGCAACTAAAGCGCCACCTTTATCTTGGTATTTTGCAGCAGCATCGGCATTACCACCGAACGCCCAACCATGTTTAATAAATCTATTTAACGCTGCTTGATCGTGAAAAACCATCACAATATTGAAATCTTTAACACCTAAACCTAAGCCTAAACCAGCTTCGCCCATATTCATATAGGTAGATTTTCCGGTTAGGTTATTTTTTACTACACCGTACCCACCACCAAAACTGGCTAAAATAACGTTTACATTGGCATTATCAAAAACGGCATAACCGGCTGAATTGGCAATTTGAGTTTTAACATCTGGTTTTTTTTCGTATAGAGCAGTTAATGTATTCGATTTCATACTTTGTACTAAAGCACGTTTTTCTCCAGGAGAAGCACTGCCTGTAGTCGCGCAACCTTTTAATAAAACGCTAATAACTAACATGCTTAACAGAAGTAATTTTTTCATGATTTTTCCTTTAATAAGGTATATGGTTAATAAATCTGCATTTAGCATAAATATCAAAATTTCGTTATGTCCAATACTAGACAGTATCGGACTTTAAGGTTAATCTATAAGTCTATTATTTTCTTATATATTTTACTATTATGCTTGTTGCTCTGGTCGATACATTAAAACAATTACGTTATCAAATAGCTCACCTTGAAGATAATACACTCCAATCAGAATATCCAGAACTAGCCTCTTTTATACAGCAAGTCAGCTTGACTGTAACTGAATCAAAGGCCGATCTTAATTTTTTATACCAGTTTTTATATGTTTATGGCCGAAAATCAGAAGCAACTTATAGTCGTTTTCGCAATGAATTAGAACGATTTTATTTGTGGTCATGGCTTATAGCTGAAAAATCAGTATTCGACTTAAAGCGTGAAGATATTGAGGCGTATGTTGATTTTATGGTCGAGCCGGATAAAAAGTGGGCATCAACTTCGGTGCAGTGGCGCTATAAAGATGAGCAAGGAGTACGTAGGTTAAACCAAAATTGGCGCCCTTTTATGCAAAAAGAATCTATTGCGAGTCAGCAAACATTATCCGCAATGTTTACTGCACTTAATGTATTTTACAAGTTCGCTATTTTAGAAGAAAAAACCTTCGCTAACTTTGTACCTGTAGTTAAAAAAAATAGCCCTTATTTAGTAGTGCAATCGCAGATTCAAATTCCCGATACATTGAGCGATATTCAATGGGAATACGTATTTGGCGTAACACGTGATCTATGTGAACAAAAACCAGAGTATGAAAGAAACCTTTTTACCCTCGCCTGTTTAAAAGGATTATATTTACGTATATCAGAATTATCAGAGCGTCCACAATGGTCACCTGTTATGTCTCATTTTTGGCAAGATAACGATGGCTTTTGGTTTTTACGTATAATGGGTAAGGGTAATAAATTACGAGATGTAACTTTAAGTGATGATTTTCTTGAGTATTTAAAACGTTATCGGTTATACCGTGGTTTACCTGCCCTGCCCCGTGTTGACGAATCCGACCCGTTAGTGCATAAAATTCGTGGCCAAGGTGGTATGACAGTAAGACAAATTCGTCGTTTAGTACAACAAAGTTTTGATATTGCTCAGCAGTCATTACTTGATGATGGCTTTAAAGATGACGCGGAACAATTAGAGGCGGCCACTGCACATTGGCTTCGACATACCGGTGCAACGCATGACGCACAAACTCGACCTTTAAAACATTTATCTGAAGATTTAGGTCACGCAAAAATAGCCACAACCGATCAAATATATATTCAAACAAATATTAAAGAACGGGCAAAATCTGGAATAAAAAGGAAGATTTAATGGAATACTTAATTATTGCTTTTATTGGTGCATTATTTTTAATTTATTCTATAACACTACGCCAATTAGAAAAAACAGAAATTACTGGGCCGATGTTTTTTGTTATAGGGGGGATACTGCTAGCATTGATAGCTCCGAATGAAAGTGAAAATTTTAAAAATGGCTTACGGTTTTTATTGCCCTTTATAGAATTAACGCTCAGTATCTTTTTATTTACCGATGCAGCAAAGTCAAAATTAGGAGTATTAAGGCATAGTTTTCAATATCCTAGTTTACTTTTATTTGTTGCCTTACCATTAACTTTATTACTCGGGATTGTAACCGCGTTATTTTTATTTGCTGAACTTTCATTAATTCAAGCAGCACTTATCGCAATTATATTAACCCCAACCGATGCGGCGTTAAGTAAGGGATTATTAAGCAATACAAAAGTTCCTGAAAAAATACGCGAAGGTATTAATACAGAAAGCGGTTTAAACGATGGCTTATGTGTGCCTATATTTTTAATATTTATTCTGCTCGCAAAAAATCCTGAATCTGCAATTACTGCAACACAAACGTTAAGTGTATTTGGTAGAGAGTTGGGAGTTGCATTATTAATTGCATTTGCAAGTATTGCTGTTTTTATTCCGTGTTTAAACTTTGCAATGAAGCGACATTACTTTGCCCAAAACACTAGCCCGTTTTTACTATTGGGTTTTGCTATGGCTGTATTTTCACTTACGCAATATTTTCATGGCAGTGGATTTATTGCCGTATTTGTAGCGGGGCTTTTATTTGATAAATACGCGAGCACCAAAATAAACAAAGAGCTGATTGAAGACTCAGAGCATATAGCTGACTTTTCCTCTTTAATGATTTGGTGTTTATTCGGTTTTGTTTGTGCTTATTTAGTGATCCCGAAATTAAATACTGAAATAATAATTTATGCGCTACTTAGTACAACACTGATCAGAATAATTCCTGTTATGTTGTCACTGCAATTTACGTCATTAAAAATAAAAGAGCGTTTAACGTTTGCTTGGTTTGGGCCGCGAGGATTGGCTTCGATTGTTTTTACTTTAATGGTTATTGATACACAAATAGAAAATAAATTTCAAATTGCGACCATTGCTATGACCACAATTTTATTTAGTGTATTTATTCATGGTATTAGTACAAAACCGATTGCAGACAGTTTTGCTAAAAAAACTAAATAAATATAAACAAAAATAAAAAGGCGTAACTTAATAATAAGTTGCGCCTTTTTATTTTACAGCTTACTTAGTTAAATTATTAACTAAGTACTTTTGCCAGTAACTCTATTGGATGCTTAGGCTTAAATTTTTCATAACGTTTTACTTGGCTACGACATGAAAAGCCAGTTGATAAAAGTTGCTCAGGTTTATTTTTATCAACGATAGGTTTCCAACTCATTTCATAAAGTGCTTTGGAGTTTGCTTGGTTTTGTGCTTCATGACCATAAGTGCCGGCCATACCACAACACCCAGTACTTGTGGTGTTTAATGTTAAACCAAGCTGATCAAAAATATTTTTCCACACACTTGCGGCTTTTGGTAATGCAGTCGTTTCGGTACAGTGACTTAATAAGGTAAATTCAGTATTTATTTGTTTAGCTTCTAAAGCACTGAACGATTGTGTTTCTAACCATTCATGCGCAAGTTGCACATTAAAATCGCCACGGTTATTTTCTAAAATTGTATTATATTCATCGCGATAACACATCACTAACGACGCATCTAAACCAACTAGCGGTGCATTAATATCATTAAGCTGATTTAAAAACTCTGCAGCATTTTTTGCCGTTAGCTTAAATTCATGCAAAAAACCTTTCACGTGCTGAGGTTTGCCATTGGGTTTAAAGGGTAACAGCATTGGTTTTTTTCCAAGCTGAGTAATTAGTGTAATAAAACTCTCAACCAATTCTGCTTCGTAAAAGCTGGTGAATGGGTCTTGAACAATGAGTACATAATCATTTTGCTCATCGGTACTTAGTTTTTTAAGTAATTCTAAATTAAATTTTTGCGTTTTGTTTACACGTTTGTTGAGTGCAGGAATACTTAGCTGAGGGGTATCAACATAGCCTACCGTTTTTTTAATGAGGCCACTAACTAATGATGTTTTTACAATTGGATTAATAACCCTCGCAAATTTTGCCATTAACTGTGCACTGTTTTCTATATTACCCACTAAGTAATCTTTGAGTGGGCGGGCATAATAACTGTGATAATAATTTAAAAAACGGGCACGGAAAGTTGGCACATCTACTTTTATTGGGCAAGCCGTAGTACACGCTTTACACGCTAAACATTCATCCATTGAGGCTTTTACTTCATGTGAAAAATCGTAAACGCCTTGTTTTTTCTCTCTGCTATGAACAAAGCGCTCCCACCAAGTAATTACTTCACCTTTGTTAAGTTCTTTTTCTACCTCAAGTAAATTAACATCTTTTGACTCTTGAAGACGTAACCATTCACGCATTAGCCCTGCTCGACCTTTTGGCGAATTACGGCGATCGCCAGTTACTTTATACGACGGGCACATTGGAGAGTTTTCATCATAATTAAAACATAAGCCGTTACCATTACAGGTCATTGCATTGTTGAAACTGGTCTTAACATCAATAGATATTTGCTTGTCGAAGTAAGAGCGCTTTTGCCCATCAACGCTAACTAGTGAGTCTTCACTTTCAAGCGGGGTACATATTTTTCCGGGGTTGATTTTATTATTTGGATCAAACGCCGATTTTATTTTTCGTAATTGCGTAAATAAATGCTCACCAAAAAATTCAGGACCGTATTCACTTCTGTAACCTTTACCGTGCTCGCCCCACATCAAACCACCGTATTTTGCGGTGAGTTTTACTACTTCATCTGAAATAGTGCGCAGTAATTTTTCTTGTTCAGGGTCGCACATATCCAGTGCTGGCCTAACATGTAAAACGCCAGCATCAACATGACCAAACATACCGTACTGTAAATTATAGCTATCAAGTAGCGCTCTAAATTCAACAATATAATCGGCTAAATTTTCTGGTGGAACGGCGGTGTCTTCTGCAAACGCGAGAGGTTTTTGGCTGCCTTTTACATTCCCGAGTAAACCCACTGATTTTTTACGCATTGCATAAATTTTCAGTATATCGCTTTTATCACTGGTTAACTGATAGCCAATAACGCCATTAGTTTGGTTAGCTACACACTCATCTAATAATTTACATAATGTGTCTACTTTGTCTTTTATGTCTTCTGGTGATACGGCATTAAACTCAACCATGTTGAGTCCTTGCATATCTTTATTAGCAACGTCGGTTATTAAGTCCGATACTGAATGCCAAATAATATCTTCGCGGGCAAGATTTAATACTTTGCTGTCAACGGTTTCAACTGAAGTTGCGCGGGCATCAACTAAAAATGGTGAATGGCGAAGCGCAGAATCAAAACTGTCATATTTTATATTTATGAGGGTTTTAAATTCTGCGATAGGTGTTAGGTTTAATTTTGCTTCAGTAACTATGCCTAAAGAGCCTTCTGATCCGGTTATTAAGCGGCTCATATCAAAAGTTTGTAAGTCTTCACTTAGCACATGCTCTAGGTCATAACCGGTTAAAAATCTATTTAACCGTGGAAATTTGGCTAATATAGCGTCGCGTTCATTAAGTGATATGTCTAATACTGTTTTATAGAGTTTGCCAATTAAGGATTCCTGATCGGCAATTATTTTTGCTTTTTCAATGTCTATTGGACTGGTAGACATTGCAGTGCCATCAACTAAATAGGTGGTTAGCCCTAAAACATGGTCGCTGGTTTTGCCATAAACTAAGGAGCCTTGCCCCGATGCATCAGTACTGATCATGCCGCCAATAGTGGCGCGGTTACTAGTAGATAAATCGGGTGAAAAGAAAAATCCATACGGTTTTAAAAAGTCGTTAAGTTGATCTTTTATCACACCGGTTTGAACTCGTACCCAACCTTCTTCAACATTTATCTCGAGGATTTCACGCATATAACGTGATAAATCAACCACAATACCAGGCGTTAAAGATTGACCATTTGTTCCTGTGCCGCCACCGCGAGGACCAAAAGTTAACGATAAAAAAGGGTCTTGCGATGCTATTTGCAGAGCAACTTGAATGTCTTTTTCGCTTTTTGGAAAAATAACACCTTGCGGAAGCTGCTGGTAGATACTGTTATCGGTTGACGCTGTGAGTCTGGTTGCATAGCTTGCGTCAGTATCCCCAGTAAACCCTTGATTTTTTATAGTATTTAAATAATTTGCGACAAGCTCGGTCGCGGCATCTTGTTGTGTAATAGTTGCTATCATGGCGGCGCTTATTAATGCATTTGTGTAATTATATCATGGCGATGGCTAATAGAAATTGAAGATTTTACAGTTTGTAACACTCTTTTTATCGATATATGAGCAGCTGCAATTATAATCAAGTTAAACGCCTACAATGAGGTTTATATGAAAAAACTACTAATGCAGATCAGCGGAACACTGTTTATTTTACTCGGATTATTGTTTGCTGTGGTGCCAGGGCCATCGTTAATATTTTTTATTGCAGGCTTATTCTGCTTTTCTATATATTACCCTAAAGCTAGAGGGTATTTAACTTGGTGTCAAAAAGCACTGACTCGTTCATGTGCCTATTTAGATAAAAAATTAGCAAAAAATTAATTTTTAGTCATAAAAAATGCCAGCAGTTGCTGGCATTTTTTAACGAGGTAACTTACTTAGCAAGTTTGTCTGCTAAGTATAACCATGTTTCTAGTACTGTATCTGGGTTTAGCGAAACAGAGTCAATGCCCTGCTCTACTAACCATGCTGCAAAGTCTTCATGATCTGAAGGACCTTGACCACAAATACCTACATATTTACCTTTTTCTTTGGCTGTTTTAATAGCCATAGAAAGTAGCTTTTTGATTGCAGGGTCGCGCTCATCAAATAGGTGAGCAATTAAACCTGAGTCGCGATCAAGACCAAGCGTTAACTGTGTTAAATCGTTAGAACCGATAGAGAAACCATCGAAGTATTCTAAGAACTCTTCAGCCATTAATGCATTTGACGGAAGCTCACACATCATGATTACTTTAAGACCATTTTCGCCACGTTTAAGGCCATGTTCTTCAAGTAATTCAATAACGCGTTTACCTTCTTCAAGGGTACGTACGAATGGGATCATGATTTCGATGTTGGTCATATCCATGCTGTTTCTTACGCGTTTTATAGCTTCACACTCAAGTGCAAAACAATCACGGAAGTCTTCAGAGATATAACGTGCAGCGCCACGGAAACCAATCATTGGGTTTTCTTCTTCTGGCTCGTATTGCTGGCCGCCCACTAAGTTAGCGTATTCGTTTGATTTAAAATCAGACATACGAACAATTACACGCTCTGGTGCAAACGCACAACCTAAGGTAGAAATACCTTCAACTAGTTTACCAATATAGAATTCAACAGGTGATTCGTAACCGGCAATCATGTCTGTGATTTCTGCTTTTAATGCATCTGTTTGTGCATCAAAATTTAATAACGCTTTAGGGTGAACGCCAATCATACGGTTGATGATAAACTCAACGCGCGCAAGGCCAACACCTGAATGTGGTAAACGTGCAAAATCGAATGCGCGATCTGGGTTACCTACGTTCATCATCACTTTCATTGGAAGTTCAGGCATTTCGTCAACACGTGAAGTAAGTACTTCAAAGTCTAAAATACCTTCGTAGATGAAACCTGTATCGCCTTCGGCACATGATACAGTAACTTCTTGACCTGCTTTAATTAAGTCTGTTGCATTACCACAACCAACAACGGCTGGAATACCTAACTCACGTGCAATGATTGCAGCATGACATGTACGACCACCACGATTTGTAACAATCGCAGCCGCGCGTTTCATAATAGGTTCCCAGTCTGGGTCTGTCATGTCGGTAACTAATATGTCACCTACTTGTACTTGGTCCATCTCTTTGATTGAGTCAAGTACACGTACAACACCACTACCAATTTTATGACCAATTGCACGGCCTTCAACAACAACATTGCTGCTGCCATTTAGTTGGAAGCGTTCCATTACGTTTGTGTCTTCGTTTGAGCGAACAGTTTCTGGACGCGCTTGAACTATATATAGTTTGCCATCGTTACCATCTTTTGCCCATTCGATGTCCATTGGACGACCGTAATGTTTTTCAATGATTACAGCTTGTTTGGCAAGATCTTGCACTTCTTCATCTGTAATCGAAAATTTGTTTGAAAGTGCTGAGTCTACGTCAACAATTTCTACTTGTTTGCCATGAGCTTTGTCTTGAGAGTAAATCATTTGAATGGCTTTAGAGCCAATGTTACGACGTACTACAGCTGGCTTGTTTTTAAGTAGCGTTGGTTTATGAACATAAAATTCATCAGGGTTAACCGCACCCTGAACAACCATTTCACCCAAACCATAGCTTGATGTGATAAACACTACATCTTCAAAGCCCGATTCAGTATCAATACTGAACATAACACCTGATGCTGATTTATCAGAGCGTACCATGCGTTGAATACCCGCTGATAACGCTACACCACGGTGATCGTAGCCTTGGTGAACACGATAAGAAATAGCGCGGTCGTTAAATAACGAAGCGAATACGTGTTTAATAGCAGTCATTACAGAATCAATACCAACAACGTTTAAGAACGTTTCTTGTTGGCCTGCAAACGAGGCGTCTGGCATATCTTCAGCAGTAGCTGATGAACGAACAGCGAATGAAACATCTGCAGAAGCATCACCATGAAGTTGGCTGTATGCATCGCGGATTGCTTTATCTAGACTAGGTTGGAATGGGGTATCGATAATCCACTGACGGATATCGGCGCCGACTTTGGCGAGTGTGTTTACATCATCAACATCAAGAGTATCTAAAATGTCGTGAATTTTTGCGTTGAGTCCTGATTGTTCTAAAAACTCGTTAAAAGCGTCTGAGGTAGTAGCAAAACCACCTGGGACTTGCACACCTGCGTTAGCTAAGTTTGAAATCATTTCACCAAGTGAGGCATTTTTACCACCAACTCGAGGAACATCTTGCATACCAAGCTCTTGATACCAGAGAACGTATTCTTGCACGGATCTTTCTCCAAAAAACAAATTGTAGTACTAACTGTGAGAGTTAAGAAAGAAAACCTTTTATAAAGGTCGCCCCCATTCTACACTGGCAAACGTCCTCACGTAAACCGTGATACACTTATTTTAAAATTAAATGTAATAATAAAGAGGCTTTATGAGAACTGCGTTTTATATTTCAGATGGCACGGCAATCACATCTGAAGTGTTTGGTCATGCGACCTTGTCTTTATTTCCTGTCGAATTTAATCATAAAACAATTCCTTTTGTAGAAACCGAAGAAAAAGCGCATGAAATCAAAGCGCTTATTAACGCCACATCGTCTAAGCAAGGTGAGAAGCCTTTAGTTTTTTTTACTTTTGTGAATCATAAATTATCGGAAATTATTCGCTCTGCAGATGCTGTCTCGTATGACTTTTTAACAACCTATAGCGAAAAAATTGAAAGCGAATTAAACGTTGCACCAGTACCTAAAGTACATCGAACCCATTCAATACACGAAAAAAGTTATGACTTTAGAATTGATGCAGTTAACTATGCTTTAATGAATGACGACGGCGGTAATATTAAAAACTTTGCTGAGGCTGATATTATTTTAGTTGGCGTTAGTCGAAGCGGTAAAACGCCAACAAGCCTCTATTTGGCCCTGCAATACGGTATTAAAGCGGCCAACTATCCGATCACAGAAGATGATTTAGAAAGCGAAGGGTTACCCAAGTGCTTAGTGCCTTATAAGCATAAACTGTTTGGTTTAACTATAGACCCTGAGAGACTGGCTGCGATCAGAGATAGACGAATGGCAAATTCAAAATATGCATCAATTAGACAGTGTCGTATTGAAGTGCGCGAAGTAGAAATGCTCTATAAGAAGCATAAAATTGCTCATTTAAATTCTACCCACCATTCGGTTGAAGAGATCTCAGCAAAAATCATTTCTGATACTGGTCTTGAGCGTCGTAAGTACTAACAAACTAACATATGATTTAAGCATGTAATTACACACAGCACACAAAAAAGCCGCTAAATAATAGCGGCTTTTAACATATTAGGAAGGCGTATTACTTGCGAGCATCTTTTAAAAGGTCTGCAACTAAAAAGCCAAGCTCTAATACTTGATCGGCATTTAAGCGAGGGTCACATTGAGTTTTGTAACGCTGCGCTAAGTCATCATCTGATAAACCGTATGCACCACCGGTACATTCAGTAACATGTTGTCCGGTCATTTCTAAATGAACACCACCTGCGTATGAGCCTTCAGCTTTGTGAACAGCGAAGAACTGACTAATTTCGCGCATAATGTTATCAAAGCTGCGAGTTTTATAACCTGAGCTGGCTTTCTCTGTATTGCCATGCATTGGATCTGAGCTCCAAATTACCTTACGCCCTTCTTGCTGTACTTTGCGAACAAGCGCCGGTAGCTTCTCTGGTAATACATCTGCACCCATTCGTGTAATGAGCGTTAACCTGCCAGGAATGTTATCTGGGTTTAGTGCATCAATTAAACGGATAAGTTCGTCAGGATCCATACCTGGGCCAACTTTAACGCCTATTGGATTTTTAATGCCCTTAAAGAATTCAATATGAGCATGGTCTAACTGACGTGTACGCTCACCAATCCAAACAAAGTGCGCTGAACAATCGTACCAGTCGCCTGATAAATGGTCTCTACGGGTTAATGCCTCTTCATAGCCTAGCAATAACGCTTCGTGTGATGTATATAAATCTGTTTCTTTTAAGCTTGGCGCTATAGTTGAATTAATACCACATACTTCCATGAATTCTAAAGCGTCTTGAATTTTATCTGCCAGCTGTTGGTATTTTGCTTTTTGTGGATTAGCAGCAACAAAGCCCATGTTCCAACGGTTAACCTGATGTAAGTCAGCAAGCCCACCTTGTGCAAAAGCACGTAGTAGGTTGAGTGTTGCCGCACTGTGATGATACGCGGTCATTAAACGCTGAGGGTCTGGAATACGTGCTTCTTCAGTAAACTCAAAGTTATTTACTATATCACCACGGTAAGATGGTAACGAAACACCGTCTATTGTTTCTAAGTCGGCTGAGCGTGGCTTAGCGTATTGACCTGCCATACGTGCAATTTTTACAACTGGGCATTTACCGCCATAGGTTAGTACTACAGCCATTTGTAAAATGGTCTTAAATGTATCGCGAATATTTGCAGCGTTAAAGTCACTAAATGATTCTGCGCAGTCACCACCTTGAAGTAAAAATGCGCGGCCTTCACACACATCTTCAAGTTGTTTAAACAAACTTCTAGTCTCTTCTGCAAACACTAAAGGCGGTGCGCTTTTAAGCTGGCCTTCAACAGATTTTAATATGTCTTGATCTGGGTACTGTGGCTGCTGCAGTATTGGCAGTTCTCTCCAACTATTTGGGTTCCACGATTGCATGTTCATTCCTCATTCCTATTACCTGATGTATTGAAATTAACGTATGCAGAGGGCTTTGTTCAAGGACTAAATCGACTATTTACCAATTATTTAGTTATTAGGTAAATTTAAATAGGATTATTATCTATGATTTAACTATTTTATTGATAATAAATATATAAATAAAGAACACTAATACATTAAAAAACAATAGGATAAATAGTAAGAGTGGTATTTATTAAGCTTTGCTTGCAGCCACTTAGCTAAGCTGTATAAGATAATGTTAATACAAGGAACACATCATACTTAAATCAACTATATGTATTCTTAACTTTACAGTTAAAATTAAATATATCAACCGTCAGTTATGTAGTTTCAAATATATATGCTAGCTGAGTAGTTCTGCTGGTTTATACCTACTCCTTCACACTGCATTTATATTTAACTATTAGTAAGTTAGAAAATATTATTATTAAAATGATCATACCAATAATAAAGAACACATCATACTTCATTTGATTTAAAGTTAACCTTAGCAATAGAGTAATATTTCTGAAATAACTACCAAAAGAAAAGGTTATTTGCGAAAATAGCTAAATAGTAAGATGTGTTCTTGGTGGTGTTATGGTTACGAAGGTACAAATTAGAAGTCAGTTTGATTTACTCAATGAGTTAACGCTTAGGCTAATTGAGGAGCTTAAAGAATATGGGTTTGCTAAAGCTGAATACTATCAACTGCCAGAAATAAGCAGTGTGGATGAAAATATAATTCCCGAGTCGATTGCAGTATCTAAAATTACAGGGGAACTAGCACAAAAGGCTATTTTAAATTCTTTTTCTGATATGTATAAAAAGCCTGGTCTGAGTAGTCGCGTATTAAAGCGCCACCCTGGTTTATTAATTATACAAGACGCTAATAAACAAGCCATTATTGATCGGATTGCTCAAGTTAATAATGCAAAAGCGGCATTTAAAAATTGTATTTTGGCGATAGACAATAACGATGCTCGATTTGAAGCCGTGCATAATGCTATGCCAAATTTAATTACGCTTGCCGCTTATCGTAAAATTCATAGCGAAAGCGAATCCCCTTTTTCAGTTCGTTTTACTTGGATGCATAAACACGCCACTAAAACACTCACAAAGAAGATGGCTCTTGAAATGCTCGAAAAGTCCGCTGGGTATAAAAACCCAAGAATGATTGATCAGCAAAAATGGCAATCATTGGTTGCTCAAGAGCAAGTTCGTGTTGCCAGTCTAGGTGAAAAAGAAAAATTACGAATTAGGCGCCCTACCCGAGTTAGCCCACAAGTTAATGTAAGATACACGGCTCAAAATCGTTATCATGTTAGTGCGGCCTTACCTTTTATTCTTATAAACCCACAACCCGATGTTAAGTATGGCCAACTGACGAGTTACGAAAAACCGTTATCACATCCACGAAAACGTGAGTATGACTTTCTGGTAGACCGTTTATATTTAGAACAAGTAACAAAGTAATTATGTTAAAAAGGCCACTTAATGTGGCCTTTAATATAACTACTGGTAAAAATTAATATAATTATTTTTCTACAATTTCTTCCAGCTTATCTTCATCAATTAATACTGCATTTTCAACAATGCGTTTACCACCTTGTATCTCTATCCGTTTGTTATGTTTATTTAATGCCAGTATCTCATCACAAAACTGATCAGATGGGTGCATTTCATAAGTGTAATCTACAATATTACCTGTTTTATCATCTTTTACATTAGTAATGCTGTACTCAGATATTGCTCCTTTTTCTATTAAATCTTTCATCGTGGTAGTCATATCACGGCGCAGTGCTTTTAATTTATTTTCGGTAATATCATCAGTTGAATAGATAGAGCCATATTTTTCCATAATAGACAACAGTCTAAAATGGTATGTTTTTCCTGGGGCAGCATAGCGCCATAAATGATATAAACGTAGCATCATCCAACGCGATAATCCGCGCTTTAACTCTTGAGCACTATTAAAATAATAACCTTTATATTCAAGGTTATCGATCATGTTATGAACAAACGCATTTAAACACGCTACACATTTAACATTTCCGCCTTGGCCTTTTTTACCACTAAAGTGTAAAGACGATAAAAAGTTCATGTTCGACTCGTAGAACGAGTCATCAATATCAGAGTTTTTAGTGTCAGTAGCAGAATATTTAAAAGAAAGTTTTGAACCTTGTAATGCTTCGAGCGATTCTTTAATTTGTGGGTAAGGCATAGATTGACCTACCGCTTTAAGTTCTTGTGCTAATTCGTTCATAGAAAACACAACGGCATATTGAATACCGGACTTAAAATTAATTTTTACTATTTTACCTTTTGAAGCAAGGCGAATAAGTGCACGCTCAACTTTTTCTTCTCTATCTGATGGCCAAACTAAGTATTCTACGTCTTCACCATCTTTACGAGTACTTACCACAGCCGGTGTTATTTTAATTTCACCATCGTATAAAATACCGTCTACTTTCTCAGATATCTTACGTGTAATAATGGTTTTTTTAGGGGCTTCTTCAAGTGGCAGCTTTTTATGTCCTGAGCGAACAAAGCGTCCCCACAGATCATAATGGTTAAATGTGTTAGAGTAAGCGCGTAACCCATGGGCTGCATTTTCTATCGAAATTCGCACATCTTTATTATCTGTAAATAGTGCTAAGCTTTCGTTATCAATTGCACTTTCCACCCCGTGAATTTGGCCCCTAAGTGTATCGGGCAAGTTATCTACCGAGATGTTGACCTTTCGGCTCATGGTTTTTATTTCCGTTTTTATTGTGACAGCTAATAACAACACATAAAGCCACAAAAGTTAAATGTTTAAGTTAGTATAAAAGTGATCTGACTTCAAATAAAATGCACAGATCAATATTTTACTAAGAAAAAGTAAAAACATGAGATTTCAGATCAGGTTTTTACTAACTAGGCTTTAATAAACCGAATTTTTACTAACTGAAGAATAAATTTGTCCATTGCAAAGTGTTTTTTTTTAAATTTAGCACGACAAATGACAGCAAAAATGAGAGGCCTGTGGATAAGCTTAGTTCCAGTTAGCATAGATCTGATCTGTACTTACTACAGATCAGATCTATACTAATTAAACCGCTTATTATTCCTGATGGTGGGTGCATAACTTTATAATTTACTTAGTAAAAACATGATCTACAGCATCTGTTTTGTGAGTAACTCAGTGCTTAACCTGTGCGTAACTAAGCTGCTAAATATTTGCTTAGTAAAAAGGTGATCTGCCAGTAGATAAGGATCTGATCTTAACCACGTACAATGCTGATCCAGTTTTTTTAACATTGTTTATATAAATCATAATGTTATATGTATATTTTAAGGCCTTAGCCTTTAATACCTTATATATTTAACCATACTTAAACTTCTTTATTTATACTAAGCAATATTAAAGGCGTAAAATTATTTTATATGTCATGTATTTAAAATGCATGTCGCCTTAAATAGTTGTTTACAGCTAATTGAATGGACATTATACTAAACGCCTAACTTTGAGGAATAAAGTATGTCTATCAATAATAATGCGCTAGATACCTACCGACTTTTGAAAGCAACCGCAGAAGTTGCTGAAAAATCACTAGAAGGACGTATTCAACATTACCGCGCCCATCTTAAATCTGAAGAAAAAGAATTAAGAACTTACACCCAAAAAGCCGCTGCTGATTTACTTGGTTGTAATAATCGTACCTTAAAAAGACGCCACGACAATGGTGATTTTGACGATTTAAACATAAAACGCGGTGCAAACGGTCATTACGCTTATACGTTGGTTAATATTTTTGCCATGGCCGATATAATGGATATAAAACCCGATCATCGTGCACCAACAGACAAACTCCAAGTTATTGTTATTAATTCACTAAAAGGTGGTTGTGGTAAAACAACGAGCATGGTTAATATTGCTGCAGCACTTGCCACTACTAACATCAAGCGTTACCGAATTGGTATTATCGATTTAGATCCGCAGGGGTCATCATCTAGCTTTTTCCCATCTTCTGAGCCCGATCCAATTACTGTTGGTGATTTAATGCGTGACTGCATTGATCTTGAAGAAGGTGAAACCTGGCCTGAATTTGTTTCAAACTCTTTTTTACCAACTCATATTCCTAATATTCGTGTTTTACCCTCAGGTATGGATGATTTTTATTTTGAACACGAAACTGCAACGTTGCTTAAAGACACCTCAAACTATGAGCAAACTCGCCATTACCATAAGCTGTTAGAGCGTGTTATCGAGCCAGTAAAAGATGAATTTGATATTTTACTAATTGATACAGCGCCTACCCTTAACTTTATGTTTTATAATGCATTAATGGCTTCTACAGCGATGCTTATACCGGTTCATCCTGAAGCGGTAGACTTTGATGCTAATAATAAATATTTAAAACGTTTAGGTGAGATTTATCATACCGTTGCAGCTCTTGGTCACGATGGTTGGGACTTTATGCAATTTTTGGTTACCAATTATGTAAAAGGTAATCACTCACAACGTGACATAGTTAAAGACGTAAGAAGCGCCTTTGGTCGCCAAGTCATGAGCTACCCTATTAATCACAGCTCAGCAATTACTGCGAGTTCATCCTCGTTTAATACTATTTTTGATCAAAAAGCGTCTGACAGTTTAGCGAGTAGAGAATCGTTAATGCGCGCACAAGAAAATATCAAAGATGTTGTTGACGAACTCGAAATGCTAATTCGTTCAAATTGGCAATCTACACAATCAAAATTAAATACGCCTAAGTAAGGATGTTGACTAAAAATGGCTAAAAAACGTAAAAATGACACCCGCTTAGATCCCTTTGCAACCGCTGTCGGCAGTAGCAGTTTAGACGCTCTTTTAGAGCAAGCTAATGCAGGCGATGTTATTCGTATGCCTGCGCCAAGCGATCCTAATCGCGAAATCACATTGGTTTGTAAAGTGATTGCTCATAACGAGATTGAAAAATCGACTCAGGTTTATGGTAAAAATCGCCGTGTACAAGCGCTTTTAAACGAAAAGTCGGTATCCGATATACTCCCTGCAATTAAAGAAGATGGACGTAATCAGCACCCCGCCCTGCTTTGGGATCAAGGTGATATGAGTCTTGTTCTTGCAGGCTCAAGACGTCGCAAAGCCTGTATTTTGGCTGGTGCAGATTATCTTGTTTTGAGTTCAAGTGATTTTAATGAGCAAGATGCCAAAGTGTTAGCTGTTTCTTCGGATCAATACATTGCTCCAAGTCTTTGGGAGTTAGGTCAAGCGTATCAGCAAACTCGAAACGAACTCATTCAACAAGGCAAAAAAGGATCGTACCGCGAGATTGCCGTTATTGAAGGGGTATCGCATACCGCCATTGCTGATGCTATTAAAGCGTATGAGCAAATATCTGCCGATGTTATAGCTCTTTACCCAACAGCTAATCATGTTGGTAGAGAAGTCGCTAAAAAGCTGATTAACGCAAAGGAGCGAGACGAGGTTGCATTTAACGAGTTAGTTGTAGCACTTGCAAGCAATGATGAAGTTAATGCCTTAGAAGCCGACGACAAGCGCGCTATGCTGATCACTAAACTATTAACCGCAGAGCCTAAAACAGCATTAAAGCGTGAGGCTGTGCTTGAAAACGACTTTATTAGTGTGCAACGTAACCTTAAAAGTGGTGACGTTTCAATAAAAATTAATAATAAAGTGATGACAGACAAGCGCTTAGAACAACTGACTAAACTATTAAGTGCTTTTAATTAGTTAGTAATATCGTGATCTGTAAAGGGGGGAGGTTAGTAAAATAGTGATCTAGCCCTCTTAATTAGTTAGTAAAAATCTGATCTTCCGTGGTAATAAAAAGCAAAACAGGCCCGATAAACCACTAAGGATCGTATTTTTACTAACTAAACCTGCTCTATTTGATTAAATTGCTACCTTGTTAGTAAAAACCTGATCTACTCCTAGCAAAACCTCTCTATTAAGTTAATTTATTGTTTTTATTTTGTAATTTAAACGCCTTTTTTTAGTGAGCAAAATTAAACAATCCTTATAAACCAATTTTTTACTAACCAATCAGATCCAACCAGTTTATTTTAAAAATAATATTGCTTTAGCTCAGCGTTGATAAGGCATATACTGGAAAAATTGTTTTTAAATTTTAATACTTTGAGTGACATGTCTGCTAACTTATCAAAAAATGATTTAATGGCTATTTTTGAAGAAATTAAAAATGAGCAGGCTACCCAGTTTCCTCTTTCTGAGCGATTCATAAAAAAATTGTTTAAACCCGCGGTGTTAGCAAAAGGTAAGTCGTATTATAAAAACGGCCAAATAAGTTGGTTAGAACATAATGCTGATTTCTCTGTGGTTGATTCTACTGTGCAAGGCGATAAGGGCATTGCGTTTAACCAACGAATTGAGATCAGTAAATTACCAACTGGCTATTCAGTCGACACACACTGTACTTGTAATGTTAAAACTAAATGCCGCCATTTGGCTGCAATTTTGTTAAAACTTAAAATTGAACACTCAGGTGAATACGGCGAAGACTATTTTATTAATGACTGGTTTAGCGAACTTAGCTCGCTTAAAAACACCGATCAAGCTCATCCATCACAAGTGTTACTGTTTGTATTAGATATTGAAAACGATAAAGTATTTTTAACGCCTAAAATTGCCAACTACGATAAAAATAATAATTATGCATTAGGTCGCAATTTAACTGAGCAACAGCTTAATAGTTTTGTAACCCCTAGCGACCTGCTAGAAAGTGATTTTAGATTATATAGCTGGATCCGCTCGCAAAATGCGGTCGGTAATATTGAACTCAAAGGTCAATGGGGCTTTAACGCGCTGCAGCAATTACTAGCTACAGAACGATTATTTTTACAGCGTTCGCGAGTACCTATAAAAGCGCAACCTGGCTTACCCCTAAATTTTGTTTGGGAAAAACAAAAAGAAGTCACCCAGTTAAAAATTCATCTTGATCAAATTCCTAATTGGGCGTTAATTAAAACTACACCGCCCATCTACTTAGATTTAGATAAATATAAGCTAGGCCGCATTCGCACGCCGCTCAGTGCGGACGAAATTGCTCATTTACAAACAATACCAGCACTTCACGATACAAACTTTGATCGAATTTATAAGCAGCTTGCTGATAATTTTGGTGCCGGTGTTATTCCCCATCCTACTAATGCACCAAGCATGCCTGTTAAGTCGTTGAGTAATGCCGTACTTAAAGTCAGCATGTCGGGCTCAGTAATGGCTATTTCGTTATCGTTTAAGTATAAAAATAAAAACTACTTAGCAGGTACAGCGCCTGAAAAACTAATAAACAGTGCATTTGAAAACACCGTTACCAACGAACTGGTCAACTTAGGCTTTGATTTTTGTAAAGGGGGTTTACACAGCGAGTTTATTTTTAGTCAGGAATCGGCTATTCACTTACACTGGTTAGCGCATGAGGTGTTACCAAGCTTTAAGCAACGTGGCTGGCAAGTATCAATGAGCAAAATAAATATTGCCGATACTAAAAACCAAATTTCCTTGCATGTAAACAGAGCTGCTGGGCATCAAATGCATTGCAAAGTTGTGCTTAACGATACCAAAGTGGCCACTTTATTTAATGTAAATAATAAACTGTTTGAATCGTTAAATCGTCAAAGCGAATTGTTTTATTACTATCCCGTTGGCCGTCAATTTGGAGTTATAGATAAGGCTGCGTTTAATTTATTAATTGAGTTTAAATTGCGATTTGAGTTTATTAAAACGCGCGACGAATTTAATATTCCACTTTCATACTTACCTGAGTTAGTTAAGCACACAGCCATTAATGTTGAGCTACATGATCCGTCATTAGAGCGCTACCTTGATGAGCTAAGTAATGACGCGCTGTTATCGCCCAATATCGCCATTCATGGCTTACACGATTCTGTGGTTCTTAGAGAATACCAACAAGAAGGCGTAGCTTGGCTTAACTTTTTAAAGCGTAATCAGCTAGGTGGTATTTTAGCGGACGATATGGGCTTGGGTAAAACTTTGCAGGTGATTGCTTATTTAGCCAGTTCTTATAATACTCCGCAGGCTGGCCCTACGCTTATTGTTTGCCCAACAAGCTTAGTGAGTAATTGGCAAAACGAAATTAACAAGTTTGCTAAAAACTTAAAAGTGACCACTATTTTTGGTGCACACCGTAATGATGCGTTGAAACACTTGGCACAAGCACAGTGTATATTAACCACCTATCCGTTATTAAAACGTGACATTGCTTATTATTCGCCACTGTATTTTGAAAACATTATTCTTGATGAAGCGCAGTATATTAAAAATGATACGGCACAGGTATCGCGGTTAGTTAAACGTTTGAATGCCGATTTTAAGCTTTGCTTAAGCGGTACCCCAATTGAGAACAATTTATTTGAATTAAAGTCGTTACTCGATTTTGCTATGCCTTCGCTATTAGGTTCCCAGGCGCACTTTAAGCAGCACTTTCAAGGTCCTATTGAGCGCGAAAGTAACATTGAGCGTGCAGAGCAGTTAAAAGCGTTAATTATGCCGTTTATTTTGCGCCGGACTAAAGCCCAAGTAGCTCAAGAACTGCCGCAAAAAACGGAGCTTGTTAAAGAGTTTGAATTTGAGCCTAAACAAAAAGACATGTACCAAGGCATAACACATGCGCTTGAAGAAAAACTCATTGATTTATTTGCCGAGCAAGGCGTGCAAAAAAGTAAACTCGCCTTTCTAGAGGCACTATTAAAACTTCGCCAAATTTGTTGTCATCCTAAACTTATTGAGCCAGAAACCGACGCTGCTAGTGCTAAGTTAGAATGGTTATCAAGCCATTTACCTTTAATGCTCAGCCTTGGCCGTAAGGTGATTATATTCAGTCAGTTTACCTCTGCACTTGATTTAATTGCCGAGCGTTTGAATACACTTAACATTAAATTTAGCATGTTAACTGGGCAAACGCGCCATCGCGATAAAGTGATAGACGAATTCACCAGTGGCACTACTTCGGTATTTTTAATTAGCTTAAAAGCAGGTGGCACAGGGCTTAATTTAACCCAAGCCGATACCGTTATTCATTTTGATCCTTGGTGGAATCCAGCTGTTGAAAAGCAAGCGACCGATCGTGCTTATCGTATTGGCCAAACTAATCCGGTATTTGTGTATAAATTGATTATGGCTAACTCTATTGAACAAAAAGTGTTTCAAATGCAGCAAGATAAACAAGCGCTTGTAGATGCATTATTTACTGAAAAATCAATGAGTTTTACCCAGTTTGATGAACAACAAATGTTGTCTTTAATTAAAAGTTAAAAATTAACAATAATTTTTTGAACTTATTTGAATTGTGGGCTGTCTATTAATACAGCTTGGTTAAATTGCAGTTTCTCCAAGTTTTCATGTTGATATCCCATATAGTAGTTACTAGACATAGTAATGATTAAGCCAGCCAGTTCAGCGCTGGCTTTTTTTTGCCTGAATATTTTAAACTATTTTATTTAAAATATTTTTGAACTAATCAATAATAGCTGGGTCTATTAATATGCTTGTAGTTGATATGTTGTTATACAAGTTTCATGTTGATTTCCCTGTTTGATTACTAATTTAGTAATATTGAGCCAGCTTTATTAGCTGGCTTTTTTTATG
>NZ_PNDK01000017.1:0-99988 GCF_005887265.1 Pseudoalteromonas sp. S1608 | reverse complement strand
AGGCGTCTAAGTAAAACCGAGCAAAGCTTCCGCGTCCTGCTCACGCCCCTTACCTACATCCATGTAGGCAACAAAGAGTAAATCGCTCCTAGGCAGAACCCGAAGGGCAGCGCCTGTTTGGCATTGATGCTACGTTACCGCCTATTTATGGGGAATAACCACACTACATAGGCGCTGCCTTGCCTAAATACCAAACAGGCTGCTGCAAATTCAACCTTGAAAGGTCAACAGACCCTAGTTATAGCAAGGACGTTTAAAAATGACTTAATGCAATATTATAATCAGTTTAAGTGACCTTGAGAGTGTTAGTGTTTAAAAACGCTTTAATGCAGTCTATTTCTGCCTGCTTAACCGTTTCGCCTATTTCGGGGCCTTTTTTGCCGCTTTTAAGCGCGTCTTGCACTATCTGTTTTTTATCCATTTTTTGTAGTTCGTTGTGAATAGCACGTAATTTAGCGGCTTGTGGATAGGGCTTATCCACCAACGTTTCGCCTCGTCCTTGTGCATCACACTGGCACGCTTGAGTAAAAGCAATAAAACGCTCTGGATGCACTAGCGCATTTAAATTAGTGACGATTAATTTATGAATAGTTTGCGGTCTTAACTGTTCAAGTGTGTGGCAAAGGGTATGGTTATCACTGGTGAGCACGCCTATATCACGAAAGCGATTAGGCACTTTTAAACGTTCACAAAAGGCCTCAACTACAACAACCCCTTCACGTTCATGGCCGCGTAAATTACCGCGTTTTTTATAGCTTAGTGCTTTGCCAAAATCATGAGTTAAAGCGGCAAAGCGCGTTTCTAGGTTAAAGCCTAAATCGGCTGCTCGTCTAAGCACTAGCATAGTATGGACAAACACATCGCCCTCGGGATGATGATTTGCCGGCTGCGGGGTGTTTTTCATCTGTTCTATTTCAGGAAAAATACCTAATCCATCTAATGCTTGAAAATAAAGCTCAGGGTGTTTTTCGCCAAGCGCTTTTTCTGTTTCAAGCCAAACTCGCTCAGGCACTAAATGTTCCAGCTCGCCTTTATTTTTAAGCTCATGCATTAATGCAGTAGTACTTGGATGAATAGACCAGTCACTACCATAACGGGCTAAAAAGCGAGCAATACGTAATACCCGAACAGGGTCTTCTACAAATGCGTGGGTGGTGTGGCGCAGTATTTTATTTTTTAAATCATCTTGACCATTAAAAGGGTCAATAATAGTGCCGTTTTCGTCTAATGCCATAGAGTTAATGGTTAAATCTCGGCGTGCTAAATCTTCTTCAAGAGTTACGTTTGGGCTGGCATCCACCACAAAGCCGGTATAACCTTTACCACTTTTACGCTCAGTGCGCCCTAGTGCATATTCTTCTTTAGTGTTTGGGTGTAAGTAAACCGGAAAATCGCTGCCAATGGGTAAAAATCCGAGCGCTTCCATTGTCTCTGGCGTTTCACCAATAACAACATAGTCATTATCTTTTGATTGTATGTTTAGCAGTTTATCTCGCACTGCTCCACCTACTAGGTAAACTTGCTTTAAACTCTGTTGCACTTTATTCCCAACCACTACTTTTAAGCTTTTCTTTGATGTTAATCATACCTAATAGTCATTAAAAAATCTGTGTTGTTTGCCAAGCTTTATTAAGCTCATTACAATAGCGCATTATTTTTTAATACCTAACAGCGAATGAAAAACCACTCAGCAAAAAAAGAACTTATGTTACTGCCCATCCTTTTGGTGGTTATTATTATGTGTGTTGCAGGGCATTTCTTGCTGCAGGCTAATTTTCAAGACAGCCATTTGGTTGAGTATTTGTTAGCTGCAATCCCATTTGCTATGTTTGGCTTAGTAATAGTAGCCTTTAAAATGGCAGCCAAAAGTGAACAACAAGAAAATGATGAGTAAATAAGTTACTGATAGTTTTTTTCTGCTTTAGTGACTTTGTATAAATAGCGTCTTGATTCTGCACGTGAGTGCTTAGTGGTGAGAATATTATAAAACTGGCTTGCAGTAAGCTGATTTATTTGTGAAAACGCCACACTTCTATTTTTATTAAATATGCGCAGTACATTACCCGCCCCGCCGTTATAAGACGAGATCATGGCAAAGTGCTTACTTTTGTCGGTACTAATTTTGTTTAAGTAGTTATTTTTTAAAATACTTAAATAGGCGCTGCCAATATCAATATTATATTTTGGATTAAACAAAACAGCTTTGGTTGGTTGCCCGGATACTTTTTTTATTTTTTGGTATACATCGCGCCCTGCGGTAGCCGGGATCACTTGCATTAATCCATAGGCATTGGATGAACTCACCGCATGTGGATTAAAGCTACTTTCGGTTTCAATAATGGCATAAATAAGTGCTGCCGATATTTGATATTTTTTTGCAGCCGCAAGCACATAATCACTGTATTTTTGTTTTCTTAAATGGGTATTTTGCTCGACTAAATCAAAACTAACCGACGAAATAACGTGCCCATATTGACGTTGCTTTTTTAAGTTATTATTTACTAAATAACGCGCAAATCGATTAGCACGCCAGCTATATTTTATGGGTAACTTATCTTGATCGAGCACTTGTTGGTATAAAAACGGCTCACCTTCTAAAATGGGCGCTTCGCTGGTAAAAATATCGGTTTTATCGGGATCGCTAGAGGTCAGTAAGGTCATAACAATGGCCTGCTGTAACAAGCTTATTGTATTTTTTAACGCGATGGTTTCTACTTTTACAGTGCCTTGCTCAAAATCAATAATGGCACGAGCTTGGTAATCATTACTGTATTTTACGTATTTTTTGGCACTAGGTTGCTGAGTGTTTTGTTTACCCCACTTGCGCCCAACAACGCTTTCTAATGCGGCTAAAAGCTGTTTTACGCTACCAACCTGTGCCTTAATAGAACGGTGTGTTTTTTGTGCTTGCTTGTGAATTGCAACCACGTCAGTAGGATCGTTTTTTACTTGCTTTACCAGTTTATTTAAATCAACAACGGGCGGTAAACCTGACAGTGATTTACAGCCACTTAAGCCAACTAGCAAAAGTATAAACGCATACTTTTTCACACAACATCCTAATAAACTTAATAAATCCTCATTTATTATAATACATGATAACCAAACCAGTCAGGTTTAATTGTTTGTGCTTGACCACTTGGGGTTAGTTTAATATTAAGCTGGCTATCGAGTAAATCTATAGCAAAGCAATCATCAACGTCATGTAAATCATCTTTATGTAGATGGCTAAGCCCTGCGAGTAAATCATTTTTAGCGCGCTGTTTTGCTTCTTCACTACTGCTGGCAACATACAAAGCAAAGTCGTGTTGCTCTGCTAGTGAGTCGCTTCTGTAAGCACCTAAGTTAACAAAATAAAGCTGCTTATTTTGCTCTACATAACTATCAACTACCTCGACTTTATAACCATCAATGTGATTAACCGCCATGTAGCTATCCATGTGTACGCTATTTTTGTCGCCTACCCACTGACTTTTAAGCTTGCTATAAGTTTGCTCAATGTTTTGACCTACCACAAAACGTACGTCGTGCATTTCTATGTGGCAACCTTGAATACGCCCACCTAAATACACCATAAATAACTGCATGCTCACTTCCTTTTTTAAAATTACATTAAGCTATCTACGTCAATTTCATGCTTTTTAATCAGCTTATAAAAATCAGAACGATTACGCTTGGCAAGCTTTGCACCTTCGGCCACATTACCCCCTGCCATTTTCAGGGTATTGATAACGTAATCTCGCTCAAACTCTTTTTTAGCGTCGTTAAGCGAAAGTGGCTCAACGTTATTTTCATTGCTATTTAACGCACTAAGCACTAAATGCTCAGATATAACGTCACTTGGTGTTAAGGCAACCACCTGCTCCACTACATTTTGTAATTGACGAATATTACCTGGCCAATCATACCTTACCAATGCATGCATGGCATCGTTTGCAAAACGTTTTTCTTTTTGTTCCATACGTTTTGCAATATTGGCGCTAAAAAAGTTGGCTAATAAGCTAATATCTTCACGGCGTTCTCGCAGCGGAGGTAGTTTGAGATTTACTACGTTTAAGCGATAATATAAATCTTCTCTAAACTCTTGATTGCTAATAGCTTCAGGTAGGTTTTTATGGGTCGCTGAAACAATTCGCACATTAATGGGGATTTCTTCTTGAAAACCGACTGGGCGAATGGTTTTTTCTTGCAGCACGCGTAATAACTTAACTTGTAAATTTAGCGGCATATCACCAATTTCATCTAGAAATAAGGTCCCCCCTTGCGCTTGCTGAAACAGGCCTTGGTGATCTTTTACCGCCCCTGTGAATGCGCCTTTTTTGTGACCAAATAACTCCGATTCTAATAACTCACCAGGGACTGCACCACAGTTAATAGCCACAAATGGGCCATCACTAACATGGCTGTGCTGATGAATTGCCTGTGCAAGCAGCTCCTTACCCGTACCACTAGCACCAGAAATAAGTACATTTACCTGAGTAGGACCTAGTAATTTAACTTGCTCTAGCAAATGCAGCATAGCGCCACTGCGAGTAACAATATTGCTTTGCGGAGTAATATCATCATTATTCACCCCATGTATTTCTATGGCTTTAGCTAAGCTATCGAATAGCTCATCTTTATCAACTGGCTTAGTAATAAAGGCAAAAATACCTTGCTTAGTCGCCTCTACCGCATCAGGAATTGAACCATGAGCCGTCATCATAATTACAGGTAGTGCTGGGTAGCGGCTTTGCAATTGTCGGTGCAGTGCCATTCCATCCATTTCATCCATTCTTAAATCGGTGATCACCGCATCAAATACTTGGCTTTTAAGTATTTGTAATGCATTCATGCCACTATCACAGGTTGTTACTTCATAACCTTTTGATTGAATTCGAATTGCCAGTAACTGCAGTAAGCTGGCATCGTCATCAACGAGTAACACTTTAGCGCTTGATGGAAGTGTGACTGACATAGTTACTGCTCCTTGGTTTCTTCACGTAATAAAAGTTGCTGTTCAATTGCAGCTAATGACGATAAGGTTTTTTGCATTTCAGCGTTTAATGCTTGCTGTTGTTTTTTTGCATTTATTTGCATTAATACCTGCTGCTTTTGCAGCCATAAATAGTGTTTTATATCGTCTGGCCAATAGTAAGCCTGATCCAGCTTAAGCAATTGACTCATAACAGTATCAGGGTCGCGACTAAGGTTGACGCATGCGGTATTAAAAAATGCCTTAAGTGCTTGCTCCCCTAAGTAAGTTTTATTGTCAGGCGTTAATTTAAAGCCACCACACTGATGGGCATGCCATGCAATAACTTGCGCTGCGGGCGGATACATAAGATCTAGTTTTGGCCGCGGCTTTGGATTGGGCTGGTTGCTTTTATTATCGGGCTGAGTTTGAGCTATTAGCTTAGGTTTAGCTGGTGTTTGAGTGTTGGTTAATTCACACCCAGATAAAAAAACGAGACTGCTGGTTAGCCATAAAATAGCCATTAAACGCGCAGACATATTATTTAACTCCTTTATTTTTATAGGGGATGACAATGTTAAATCGACAGCCTTGCGGCTCATTATGCTCAATAGTTAACTTACCCTGTAACTGTTCAACCGACTCTTTTACTATGGTAAGGCCTAAACCACTGCCTTGAAGACTAATCTCTTTACTGTGTTTACCTTGATAAAAAGCGCCAAAAACATATTCTTTTTCATGCTCTTTAATACCGCAGCCCTCATCAGCAACCTGTATAATTAAGCTATTGCTTTCTAAACTTAAGCTAATCGACACTGCTTGGTTTGACTGTGAAAACTTTAAACCATTAGAGATTAACTGAATTAAAATCATTTCAATTAATTCTCTCGGTAAATTAAGTGCAACTGTCGGTAAGCTATTGTGCCAAATAAGCGACTGCTCTCGTGCATTTAACCTATGTTCAAAATGATTACTTACCTTTTTTATTAGCTGGTTAAATTCCACTTCACTAACATTATCTTTACTGGTTCGAATCGCGTTATAACTTAACAAACTGTCTATCATAGTGCGTAATCGCACCATAGATTGACTAATTAACTCAAGCACTGCTTTTTGCTCATTATTAATTGGCCCAACAATTTCATCGGCTAATAACTCAGTGCCCTCAACCATAGAGGCCAAAGGCGTTTTTAATTCGTGAGTAACATGGCGTAAAAACGTATCTTTTTGCTGCTCTAGCATATGCAATTGCGCCTGCACCCACTGCAACTTGTTACCTAGTTCAATGAGTTCAGCTGATCCCTGCACTGATATTTTTTGCTGCCAATCTCCTTGGCCTAATTTATCAATAACGGAGGTTAAACCTTTTAAACGGCCACTTATCCGCCATAAAAACCCACCGCCAACAAGTAAGGTTAAAGGCGTAAGTGCCACTAACCAGTTTATAAAGGAGGCTTGTAAATTTGTCAGTTTAATTTGGTTTTGAGTGATTTTAGCTTCATTGGTTTCGCGCAACCACATTGTTAGATCTGCCAGTATTTCACTAATTGGCACAAACAACTCTGCTTGCTCACGAGCTTCAACCACCAGTTTGGTATGCGCTGCTTTTAGCGTATCTGTTAACCGTTGCCATTGTTGAGTACTTTGCTGGCTGCTAGAAAGCCGTTTAAGCTCATTTATATTGTCCAGCGATGACTGCCATTTATCCACGATAAGTTTATCGAGTGAATCGCTTTTTAAAACCCAGTTTTGCCTTGTTGCCCTTTCTAAACTATTGAGCTCTTGTTTAAGTGCATTAAACGACTTGGTTACTTGGTAGTTATTACTGACAATTTGCTGTGTGACCGCTAATTGTTTATTCAATACATTTAAAAATACAATAACCACAATAGACAAAGGCAAGAGTGACAACAGCATGCTCATTACAAACTGGCCAATCAAATTAGGACGCCAGTTTACCAATGCTTTATATTTTTCAGCCATGATTGCAGGCATACACTAATCCTTTACTACTTTTAAGCGCTCTATTATTAAGCGCTCAACTTATACACTCGCTGAACCAAATACATTTTTGAGAGCAAAAACGTTGCAATGTCGCATAATTGCGACAAGTTAAACACTTGATTTAAAAATAGTAAAAAATTCTAACTAAGAAAATGTTGCATAAAACACACAACCGTCGGTAAATATTACTCATTAAAAACAAGTTAAAAAATTAAACCATTGATTTTTAATAAAAATTAAAGCTGGCACTATAATTGTAATACGCTTATAAATATTAATTTTTAAAGGCCAAGGAATGACTAAAGGTTATTTAAAATCTACTGCCTTAATAGCGTTATGTTTAACGAGTAGCCATATATTTGCGCTTGATGTGAATACAGCATTTTACAGCCTAGATAAAGACAGCAACGGTACATTAAGCGAAGCAGAGGCAGGCGAAGATGCATTACTGCATGAGAATTTTGCACAAATAGACAAGAATGAAGACGGACAACTATCGTTCGATGAATTTAAACAGTTTGTAAAATAAAGGAGTATATTTATGAAACAATTAATTGGTGCTTTTTCGCTACTATTTTTAGCTATTAGCGCGACGGCATTGGCATCGTCGTTAAATGTACGTTTTATGCATTTAGATAAAAATATGGACGGCCAAATATCGCTCACTGAGGCCAAACAAGATAAGCAGCTGCTTAAGCAGTTTACTGATTTAGACAAAGACAATAACGAGATGATTTCTAAAAAAGAGTTCGAAAACTTTAAACCTTAAGTTTAGATTCAAGTTAAGTTTTATATTATAGAGTTAAAAGCATTTGCCATAATCCCTGAGGGAGTGTGTAAACGGATTTAATGTTGGGAGTTAAATTATGGCAAGTGCTTTCTTTCAATACTGCAGCAATTAAAATACACCTTGGAACGCCAACTATGAGAATACTGCTTCCCTTTATTGGTGCTTTACTTTTTATCAGCCAAAGTGCATTCGCACTTGATGTAAAGCAACGCTTTGACCATTTGGACAAAAATAATGATGGATATTTAACCCACAGCGAGCTTGCTGCTCAGCCTCAGCTATTAAACTCATTTTCAAATTGGGATGAAAATCAAGACAACAGAATTTCTTTAACTGAGTTTAAAAACTACTTAACCACTAACCTGTACTGAGCATTTATATGAAGCCTTTTCATAATATTATTTTACTAACACTGACTGTATTTAGCTGTATGAGTTTTGCAACAAGCAGTTATATTGCCGAAAAGTTTGAAAAACTTGACCGCAACCAAGATGGCTTTTTGACTCGTTCTGAAGCTGCCAGTGATCCTGCTTTATGGTCACGTTTTGGCAGTTATGACCGTGACAAAGACGCACAATTATCATTAAGTGAATACACCTTGTACGCCAGTAAATAAATAGCCTCCTCAAATAAAGCTTGGTTAACAATATCAAGCTTTAGAAAGTTAAACCCCCATTGTTAACACATCCTATTTCATCCTTAACTTGTTGCTTGATTTAGCTAAAGGCTGACTTATACGACGCTTAATAAATTATGCTATTGGTATTCTAAATTTGAGTTTGCTACTGTGATAGTACAAATAATAACAATGTGCGTCTTATGCAACTGATAAAACTAATAAAACCGATATTGCTAGCAAGCCTTTGTGCCGTCACTAGCGTGGCAATAGCACAAACTCAAGTCATTTATAATGCTAATGGCTACTCACCTTTGTATAAAGGAAAAATGCGCCATGGCGAAGTAAACACGTTTACGACCTTGGTCATAAAAGATGGCAAAGTAGTTAAGACAGGTCCAGACAGCTTGAAAAATAGCTTTCCGGGTGCAACCCTAATTGACGCGAAAGGCAAAACCCTACTCCCAGGGCTCATTGATGCGCATGGACACGTCATCGGGCTAGGTAATAATTTGTCGCAACTTGATGTGCGCGGTGCAAAGTCGGTAGATGAAGTAACCGCTAAACTCAAGGAATTTGCCAAAGATAAAAAAGGTTGGATCATTGGTCGAGGCTGGAACCAAGAGCTATGGTCAAATACTCGCTTTCCTACGGCCGCTGACTTAGACAAAGTCGTTAACGATCGCCCTGTTATTTTATCGCGAGTAGATGGTCACGCCATTTGGGTTAACTCAAAAGCATTAGAACTTGCCAATATTAACGCTGATACATCAGCCCCAGCTGGCGGAGAAATTATAAAAGATGAGTTTGGTAAGCCCACCGGCATTTTTATTGATAAAGCAGAAACCTTGGTTACTCAACATATGCCTGCAACGTCTGCACAATCGGTCAGTAATGCATTAGATGCCGCAGGTAAACACTTACTAAGCCTAGGCATTACCTCAACTCATGATGCAGGTATTGATAAAACCACATGGCAAGTTTACAAACAACGCGCCGAGTTAGGTACATTACCGCTTAGAATTGTAGCAATGTTAAGTGCAGCAAGCCCAGATTTAAACATGATGCTTAAAGCCGGTCGTTATCAAGATTCACAAGATTTTTTATCTATCCGCAGTGTAAAAATTTATGCTGATGGCGCATTAGGGTCACGTGGTGCTGCGCTTATTGAAGAATACGCTGATAGAGCCAACCATTTTGGCCTTATGCTTGAAACCCAACAAAAGCTAGAGCAATTATTTACCCTGACTTTTAAAAATGGTTTTAGCGCTAACACGCATGCAATTGGCGATAGAGCAAATAAAATTGTGCTAGATGCCTATCAAAATGTATTTAAACAAACCGGTGGCATACTACTGCGCAATCGTATGGAGCATGCACAAATAGTCTCGCCAGAGGATATCCCGCGCTTTAAAACCCTGAAAATAATTCCATCTATGCAACCTGTGCATGCCACATCAGACATGCATATGGCTGAGCAGCGTTTAACCGACAAACAACTACAAGGCGCTTATGCTTGGCAAACATTTTTAAACCAAGGTTCAACGATTGCGGCGGGATCTGATTACCCTGTCGAACTAGCGAACCCATTTGATGGTTTATATTCTGCGATAACGCGCATGGATCATAATCAGCTGCCTGAAAACGGTTGGCGCGCCAGTGAGGTATTGAGCAGAGAAGATGCATTACGTGCGTTTACCCTTGGCGGCGCGTATGCAGCGCATCAAGAGTTTAAAGTAGGTAGTTTAGAGCAAGGTAAATGGGCTGACTTTATACTGGTTGATCAAGACTACTTTAAAGTGCCTATTAAGCAGCTTTATAAAACTCAGGTATTGCAAACGTGGATAGCAGGTAAATTACGTTACCAAAAAGATTCAGCAAAGCCTGAGTAAAAACAAAAAAGGGTTAACTTAAAAGTTAACCCTTTTTTGTATCAGCCCTAGACTGACGATATAACTTAATAATGTGATATATATTGACCAGAGCTAACAAGCCATTAGTAAATGCCACCGGTACAGAACCGATTGCTGTACCGTAAAAAGTAAACGCAATACAGCCCAATAAATTAAACCAACGCAGTTTGGTTACATCGGTCATGGTCAAAGAAATAACTAGTAAAACGGATGCTAAATAACCTAAATATTCCCAACTCAATTGTTCTCTCCCAGGCTTTAGGTTAATATTACTAGCTAAATTTTAGTACATTATTAAAAACTGCTGCTTAGCAGTTTAAATAAAAAAGCTAACTTACCAATAAAACCTTAAAATATACTGGTTTTACCCACAATTTTTTAATCATTACACGGTAGAATGAAGGTCATTTAACGCCATTAAATAAATAACGGCGTGGGTAAGTTAGCGTAAATTCTTAATCTTAATGCTATCGTCATTAAGGTGTAATAAATAGGACATTTGTCCGAAGAGCATGATTGATGTTTCAATACCATTTTTCCAGTTACCTTGTTGAACAGCTGCTGACATTTGCCGGCAGTAGTTATCAGCAATCAAAAAAAGAAATATTAATACAGCAAGACCAACCACTCACTAAGTTGGTATTGGTGCGAAGTGGTACTGTATCGTTTAGTTACGATGTAGGAAATGGCCGACGCCTGCTACTTGGCCAGCTCGACTGTAACAACACCTTGATTGGCGAAATTGAAGCACTCAATAATAACCCGTGTATTTACACAGTAACTTGCTTCAGTGATGTTACGTACAATCTTATTGAGCTAAAACATTGGCGCTCATTATTGCTCGATAAACCAGAACTGAGCTTATACACGGCGCAAACTATTGCAGCTAAGTTTCAAGAAAATCAAAAAATTAACTTAGATAAACTGTTACTTCCCTTAAGCTACAACATTGCTAAAGACTGTTTATTGCGTGCGGAGAATAACAACCCCACTTTATTGCGTGCTTATCCTACGGTAAATGCCGAAGCAGAGCGCTTTGCAACTACTGAGCGTGCATATCGTCGGGTAGTGAGTGAGTTAGTAGAAAAAAACCTAGTGCAACGAAGCACACAAGGGCTGCAAGCTGTCGATATTCCTAAACTCAGTGACTATGTAGATAGCTTTGCACAGCTTTAAAGACAATAAAAAAGGCCATTAAGGCCTTTTTTATTGTGCAAAATCACGTTTATTTTTCAAGTAAAATATCGTGGATTTTAGCTAGATCAGATTTGCCTTCAATAATTTCATCCGGCGTTAACCCTGATAATTCATGCGGGAATACTAACCATTCTTCAGACTCATGAATGTAGTAATCTGGCACTGTATCTACTTTTGAGTTTTTTGGCTTGTAGTATGGACAAGCAATACGAATATCACTCGGTAAGTTTAAGCGCATTAGTTCAGAAAGCTTCTCTTTTAGCGCCACAATACTTCGACCTGAGTCAAACACATCATCCACAATCAATAATGAATCACCCGCATTCGCGTTTTCAACAATGTAATGTAAACCATGCACTTTGATTTCTTTTGATTGCTTGCCAATACCGTAATAAGACGACGTACGCACCGCAATATGATCGGTCTCTATGCCTTTGTAGTCATAATATTCTTGAACTGCGATCCCGATTGGAGCACCACCGCGCCATATACCAATAATAAAATCTGGACGAAAGCCATCTTTATACACTTGTGCCGCTACGCGGAATGAATCTTCAAGTAATTGTTGAGCCGTGATATAGCACTTTTCTGACATAGTAAGGATCCCAGTGGTATGTATAATATTTGAGCGAGGTTTAAATAAAATAGATGCTCAAACACGTATTGGCGAAGGATTTTACCGTAAATAAAACAAAATTGCTTGTATGGCGGATAAAAAAATAGGCACCTTAAGGTACCTATTTTTTAATTAATTGCTTAATCTGAATTGATTAGGCCTTTTCAAGCAAGGTGCGCGCTACTGTACGCATACCTTGGGTAGTTGCACCTGAAGCCCACTGACTAGTGCCACCACCCATATTAAATGCAGCCGCTAAATCAATGTGTACCCAACCTTTGCCATCGTTTGGCACAAAGCGAGATAAGAAACCTGCTGCATTTGAAGCACCACCATAACCACCGCCTTTTTGTGCACGGCTGTTTGCTGTATCTGCATACGGTGATGGGCAGTTTTGTTGATGCCACTTTTCAAGCGGTAATGGCCAAGCGGCTTCCATTTCTTGTGATGCAAAGTCTTCTACTTCACGCACTAGCTCTTTATCAAGGGCAAATAACGCGTTGTATTCTTGACCAACGGCAACAAGGGCTGCGCCAGTTAATGTTGCTGCGTCAATAATAAGTGGTGCACCTGTCTCACCTGCCGCCATTAGGCCATCAGCTAATACTAAACGACCTTCAGCATCCGTGTTTACAATTTCAACGGTTGTGCCATTTTTGTAGGTAAGAATGTCACCTAGTTTGTATGCATGGCCGGAAATTAAGTTCTCAGCACAACATAAAAACAGCTTAATACGCTTTTCTACACCACGGTTAATGGCCAATGCTAAACCTGCGGTAACTGTTGCCGCTCCGCCCATGTCGCATTTCATGCCTAACATGCCTTCGCTAGACTTAATTGAGTAACCACCTGAGTCAAACGTAATACCTTTACCTACAAGTGCAGCGCTTACTGGTGCGTTATCATCGCCAGTTGGATTGTAATCAAGCTCAAGTAACACTGGTGGGCGTTCACTACCACGACCTACAGCATGAATACCAATCCATTGCTGCTCTAATAGCGCATCGCCTTTTATTATTTGGTAGCTAACATGTTCTGGTGCCAGTGATTGAATAAATTCAGCCGCTTTTTCTGCTAGGCTCTCTGGGTAAATGTCATCGGCGGTGCCGTTAACCATTTCACGTGCCCACGTTGCTGAAGCTTTTAAATCAGCAAGTTCTTTTAAATCAGATTGTGCATTATCAACAAACTCAACACCGTGCAGTACTTTTGGTGATACAAATCCTTGGTAAAATGCCCATTGGCTCTCTGTACACCAAACATCGCCTTCAAGCACAACACTTTTAATGCCTTGGCTGGCAATAGTACGACCTGCTTTTTGCACGTTTTTTAATGTTTCTTGCTCAGATAAATGAACCGTTGCGCCGTGTTCGTTAAAAGATAGTGACGCACTTTCGCCCCAGTGTCCTGGTGCCGATTGCTCGCTTAATTGAACAACAAATTTTTCACTCATGTTAGAATATCCTTGCACTTAAATGTGTGGTTGAGTTTACTATAGCGCGCTTAAGTTCCCAACTGCTTGCGGTAAATAACCTCAAATAGCCCGTAAAGTCTTATTTTACTTAACCTGAACCCTGGTTATATAAGGAAGTCATTAATGAAGTACACCCCGCCATTACAATCTGCTACGTTATTAAAACGTTACAAACGCTTTTTAGCTGATTTAGAGCTCAGTGATGGCAGCACTTTTACCGCTCACTGTGCTAATACAGGTAAAATGACGGGCTGCGCCGATGCCGGTTTTAATGCCTTTTATTCCACCAGCAGTAACACCAAACGAAAGTACCCACAGTCATTAGAGCTGACGCAAAATAACTTATCACAACTTATTTGTGTAAATACAGCCGTTGCCAATAAAGTAGTAGAGGAGGCGATTAATGCTGAAGTAATTAAAGAGCTAACAGGCTATCAACAAGTCCAAAGTGAAGTGAAATATGGCAGTGAAAACAGCCGCATCGACTTTTTACTTACCCACAACAATAAAGCCAATTGCTATGTTGAAGTTAAATCAGTCACGCTGCTGAGTGAAGAGCATCCACAAAGCGGCCAAGGTTACTTCCCAGATGCGCAAACAGTTCGTGGGCAAAAGCATATTCGTGAATTAATCGAAATGGTAAAACAAGGGCATCGTGCGGTGTTACTATTTGCGGTGCTACATCAAGGGATCACACAAGTGAGTGCCGCGGCACATATAGATTCAACCTATGCACAATTACTTAGCGAAGCGATTGAGCAAGGTGTAGAAGTATTAGCTTATAAAGCCCGTATCTCTGCCAGTGAAGTAACTTTAGTTGAGAAAGTAGCATTTGTTGAGTAAAAAGCGCCAGCATCAACACTGGCGCTCAAAGTCTGCTTACTCTTTATTCATTGATAAATCCATTTCAGCAATTAAATTAAGGTTAATATCTTCATCTTTAAACAGAATGGGTCTCAATACAGGTGTATTTGAGTAAAAACGCGATTGATCATCAAAATGTTCAGAACTTGAATCAGAGCTTTGCGACATAGTTAACAGCCCTTTCGCTACAGGGCCATCATCGGTAAAGTTCATTACAAACATCCAGCTCGATCCGTAATTAACAGGGTAACCATTGACAGATAAATCAGAGCTTAGTGGTTTACCTGTTATTGCATCATTCAACGTTTGATGATCGATATACGGAATCACCGTAGAAAATGAGCGACTGCTACTGCGATCAAAGCGATATACATTAAAGCCGCCTTCCACACTCATTGGCCCACTCCAAGGTAATTGCTCGCCTGAGGCAATACCACCCGCTAGTGTTTTTTCAACAAATTGCAGATCACCTAAGGTGCTGTTTAATGCCACGCCATTAGTTTGCAAATTAAGTACGGCATGGGCTAAAGCGCTTAAGGCAGAGCCATCTGCACGCAATGTATTAGGTGTATTTGCAGGATTAGTTACATCAAAGTTAGCATATAAGTATTTATCGCCATCAAATAGATGGGCAAACTCTCTAATTAACGCAGCCCCTTGTGTATCAAGGTTCATAGCACCGTTCCAGCCCTCTAACACCGAACAAGCAGCTGTTAGGTCAACACTTGAGCCATTACTAAGGGTTACCGGTGTTGTGCCACGCGCTTTACATTGGGCGACTAAGTCATCAAACACCAATTCACCTAAATAAATACGATTACCAACCAGCGCATTTTCAAGCTCAACTAAGTCAAACTTGCTGTCTTCACCGCCTCCCTCTTTTATGAGCTTTAACCCCATGCGGGTGCGCAAAGATAATGGCTGATGAACATCACCATATTGGGCCGCAAAATCTACCAATGGCTGCTCTAAATTAGTAACCCAATAGCTGTCATTGGAGTTTTGCACGTAGTCAGTGCGAGTTAATTGTGGTGCTTGCTCAAAGGGTACAACACCTTGAGGTTCAAATAACTTTAAGTTGCCCGGTACTAAATCAAAGCCCGTCGACTTTCTAAGTGCCACCAATTCAGGTTGTAAACGAATCGCCTTATTAGCCGTATCACCTAGCTTTAATACTGTACTGTCATCAACAAAAAATACATTACCTTCTTTATCGCTGGCCATAGTGTTATTAAATGAGACGCCATCATATTTAGCAAACGAGGCTTTCATGTCATCTAAGCTCTGAGCTTGGTTTATAGCTGACCACTGGGCAACTACATCCATATTAAACTCATTGGCATCTTTGATAGTGAATGCTTGGCTGTCGTTCCAGCTCAAACCATTGGCAACAGGAGTCTCAATCATTAAACCATGGTGGCTATAGTAAAACGGTTTGCTAAGTGTGATTGTTGTTCCTGGTGCTACAGCTACATCAACACTAATTGTTTTTGAGGTGATCTCATAATCATCACCCTCTACGCTATAACCCATGCGGTCATTATCATTGAGTGCCAACTGATAAATTAAAAAATGGCGCGCAGTAGAAAAAGTATGGGTCCAAGCTATGTGCTCATTAAAGCCAATATTGATCACCCCAGGCATACCTTGTAAGCTGCCACCTATTACATTCATAGCATCAGGAATGGTTAGGTGCGATTGCCAGAACCGCAAATTGCCTTCATGTGGAAAATGAGGGTTTGCTAATAAGCCCCCTTTGCCATTGGCCATCATATCTTTACCAAGGCCCCAACCGTTCGAGCCTAAATGTTCAAACTTTTTCTCTAACTTAAACTGCTTTGCTCGCTGATTAATATTACTCACTAATGACGATACGCTACTCGGTGCACCCGTAGTTGGAGTAGGTAAATACTCATTGGAATCACCTGGGTTAGCTAAGAAAGCAAGCTCTAAAAAGTTCGCCGAACTTGCCAATTGCACTGTTGCCATAGAGTAAGCCAACATGTCTTCTGCGCTTAGACTGGTTACCCAAGGTGCACTGGCACATTCAGGCGCTAAGTTATCCACCCCAGTATCACTAACGTATTTATTAAAGCCTTGCACAAACCCTTCAAAGTGGGCTCGGCTGTTATCTTCTAATTGATTATAATTAGCTTGGGCATATTCATTGACTCCCAAGGCTTTATAACCAAAATCAGAAATTAAATGTATTGAATCGCCACTGCCTGAGACTTTATCTGGGCCGTAGTATTTAGAGCGTTCGCCGCGCACTTTAATAATTTGATCCATCAATAAACACGCATGATCTTTAGCATAGGCATAGCCACTACCAAACGCTAAGCTTTCTAAGTTATCAGCCGTAATGTGCGGCACACCAAAGGTGGTCCAACGGATATTCGCATCAAGTTTGCTATCATCATCAAAAGCAATTATTAGCGCGCTTGTTTCTGGAGCTGGATCAGGCACCACAGCAATCGGTGGCGCAACGTTATTATCATTGTCTTCGCTACAACCGATTAAAAGCAGGCTACTGGCGATACAAAGTGAAAGTAAATGGGGCTTCATTGTGATGTTCCTTGTCATTATTATTGTTTAACCTAACAACCATGCCGTAAATCCTTGTTAAAATCTTGACCTCAAACGCACAAAATTGACTTTGTGCGCCAGTTCAGGCAGCTTAAACTTTAACCGTGTAGAAAAGGATGGTGTATGTATTTTGTAAGTAGCCAAATTATTCGTTCTTTAACTAGTTATTTAGCTTCTCAAGGCCTGAATAAAGAACACTTACTTAATAATATTACTCATGGAGAGCTGCAACTTAATAATAGTCGTTATAAATACCCACTTAGTGATTACGAACAACTCATGGCTATGGGGGCAAAACAATTAAATAGGCAAACATTAGGGTTGCAGTTTGGGCAGGCACTGAATGCACAAAATTGGGGATTACTAGGACATATTGCTTTAGTAAGTGATTCTTTATTAAGTGCATTACAACATGCTTTAAAGTTACATACCTTAGTCAGAAACATTGGCAATATTACATTGAGCCATGATAAACAATGCAGCAGTCTTCAGTGGCACCCTAAAACGGCTGTCACACACTATATGGCAGATGAACTTTTTAGTAGTTGGCTCGCCTTTGCTAAACAATGCTGTGAGTGGCAAACTCCTCTTGCACTCAGTCATGTTAAGTTAATGCGCCCACAACCGCCTATCAATGAAGCTAAGCAATACCAATATGTATTTAACTGCCCAATTGAGTTTAATAGCACAACAAATAGCATGACCTTTGATAGCAGATTGCTACACTGCCCACTAAAAGGGGCTAATAACGAGCTGGAGATTCTATTAGCTGCACAGGTTATTAACTTTAACCATGAAGCCCAGTATATTAGCCAGCTCAAAGCACTAATAACCCAACACCTGCCAGAACGTTTAAGCGTTCAGCAAGCAGCACAGGAGCTAGCGTTATCAACTCGCAGCCTACAGCGCTACTTAAAACAACAACACACTAGCTACAGTAAAATTATTGACGAGATATGTAAGCAACAAGCACTTATATTACTAAAACAAGGACTCAGTTCGTTAAACATTTCTACTGCACTAGGTTTTTCTGAACAAAGCGCATTTCAGCGCGCATTTAAGCGTTGGTATTTCGCCACGCCCAAAAAATACTTAACCAAAAAGTAAAAATAAGTTGTTTTTATTGTTATTGCCCATATAACTACGCCAGTTTATAAACCAATACTGTGATAAAAAGTATATACAATACTTTTACTACTTTTATATCACCAAACAGGGTTAAGCTAATTCGATTATTTAAAAATAAATTTGCCTAGGGTATGAGTTTCTGTTATTTATACCGCCGGCTAATGCTGAGGCATTAAATTAAGGATTTAGGAGAGAGTTATGCCAGACCAAAAAAGACATGGTTTATTGGCTCAAGCCGGTTTAGAACCATACCAAGAAAAACCGGGTGAAGAGTACATGAATGATGCACAACGTGCTCATTTTAAAACAATTTTAGAAACTTGGCGTAATGATTTACGTAACGAAGTTGATCGTACCAAATCACACATGCAAGATGAAGCTGCTAACTTTCCTGATCCCGTTGACCGTGCAGCACAAGAAGAAGAGTTCTCATTAGAGCTTCGAACGCGTGACCGCGAGCGCAAATTAATTAAAAAAATTGAAAAAACAATTATATTAATTAAAGAAGACGAATTTGGCTTTTGTGAATCTTGTGGTATTGAAATTGGCATTCGCCGCTTAGAAGCGCGCCCTACTGCTGATTTATGTGTAGATTGTAAAACACTTGCTGAAATTAAAGAAAAGCAATCTGGACGCGGCTAATTAATTATAGCCATGTCTTCTACAGCCGTTACTGCGCAAGTATCTAACTATCGCGGCCGATTTGCACCGTCTCCTTCAGGACCGTTACATTTTGGCTCACTTGTGGCGGCTGTAGGTAGCTACCTTGATGCAAAAGCTAACCAAGGAAAGTGGTTAGTTCGCATTGAAGATATAGACACCACTCGCGTTGTAAAAGGCGCCGCCACCGATATCCTAAATACCTTAGAAGCCTACAACCTCAATTGGGATGAAAACGTTGTGTACCAAACACAGCGTCTTACTATTTATCAAGATGCCGTTCACTCTCTGTCACAACAACAGCTTGTTTATGCCTGCCAATGCTCTCGTAAGCAAATAAAAGCCCTCGGCGGTATTTATCAAGGGCAATGTAAACACAGCCAACTAAGTGAGCAAGGTCATGCCCTACGTTTAACTCAATGCCATGCAACCGTTGATTATAAAGACCTTATTCAAGGGCATATTGACGTGGACCCAGCACTCGCTCATGAAGATTACATAATAAAACGCAGCGATGGTTTATTTGCCTATCAACTGGTGGTGGTGGTTGATGACATTGAGCAAGGGATCAACCGAATTGTACGAGGCGCTGATTTAATTGAACCGACTGCGCGTCAAATTAGTTTATTTAAACAACTAAATTGCGCTATTCCGGAATTTGCTCATTTGCCTTTGGCAGTAGCAAAACCAGGGTTTAAACTGTCTAAGCAAAATTACGCCCCTGCAATTTGCAAACAAAATCCAAAACCAACTTTAATAGCTGTATTTAAATTTTTAGGCTTGCCAGTACATGAGCAACTAATGGATTTAACCTGCGAACAATTACTCGCCTGGGGCGTGGCGCATTTTAACTTAAGCCTTGTTCCTGCTAAGCGCGAAATACAGATTTAACCTCCCTTTACGTATTACGTGGAATTAATTCAAATAAAATCGTTAAAAATGGCTTAATTTCAGCGCTGCAACTTAATTTTTTTACCTTGCTGGTATATGATAGCCGCCTAAATATATGCTAATTACATTAAATGGTAAGAATGACGCTTTAAGTGAATACTTGCTGTGATTTTGATTGCAATGGCGAGCCAATCAACCGCTTCTCTAGGAGACAGACTATTATTTCCAAGCTTTTTCAATTTTGTCGACAAATTATCGGCCCAAGTGCCAATAACGAAAATGTCGCAATCAGCAGTGAGCCGTTAGTGATCCCTAGAGGTGAGCATGGTATTTCTCGCAAACAATTTAGCCCAAATGCAATCAAAGTACTCTACCGCCTAAAAGATGGTGGCTATGATGCTTACTTAGTTGGTGGTTGCATTCGCGATGTATTGTTAGGTCAACAACCTAAAGATTTTGATGTTGTAACCAATGCCACTCCTGAGCAAGTAAAAAAACTGTTTCGTAACTGTCGCTTAATTGGTCGTCGCTTTCGTTTAGCGCACATTGTTTTTGGCCGTGAGATTATTGAAGTGGCTACAATGCGCGGCCATCACGAAGCACAAGAAGATAAAAATCAAATTAGTCAGTCAAGTGAGCACGGGCAACTTCTTCGCGATAACGTATTTGGCAGTATTGAAGAAGATGCAGAACGTCGTGATTTTTCAATCAACGCTTTGTACTACTCAATTAATGATTTTTGTGTTTACGATTACGCAAATGGCTTAGCCGCTATCAAAGCAAAAAAAATTGAGTTAATTGGCGATCCTGAAACACGCTACCGTGAAGATCCGGTACGTATGCTCCGCGCAGTGCGCTTTGCCACTAAGTTAGATATGCAAATAGCACCAGCAAGCGAAAAACCGATTACCGAATTAGCGAGCTTGCTTGATAATATTCCGCCAGCGCGTTTATTTGAAGAAATACTCAAGCTATTTTTAAACGGCAAAGCACAGCAAAACTTTATAATGCTGCGTCAGTACGGTTTATTTAAATCGTTATTTCCTGAGCTAGACCGTATTTTAGATAAAAAACCAGGCGGACTTGAAGAAACCTTCATAAAGCAGATGTTTGCAAACACCGACATACGTATTAATGCAGATAAGAAAGTAACTCCTGCATTCGTATTTGCAGCATTATTGTGGTTCCCACTGATTGAACGAACTGAAAAAATTCGACGTCAAGAGCAACTTTCAGAATACGATGCATTTGCTCAGGCAATTAATAAAGTACTGAGTGAGAATGCTCAACATATTGCCGTACCAAAACGCTTTACTTTAGGTGCTCGTGATATTTGGCATATTCAACAACGCTTAGATAAACGTGCTGGCCAACGTGCCTATCGTTTAACACAGCAGCCGCGCTTTAAAGCCGCTTATGATTTTTTACTATTGCGTGTTGATGCTGGTGAAACTGAGCATACAGAGCTGGCACAGTGGTGGACACAGTACTTAGGCCAAGATATTAATGGCCAAAAAGAAATGGTGCGAGAGCTTGGTCATCAAGGCGGTCCAAAGCCACGTAAGCGACCTCGCCGTCGTACCACAAAAAAACCTACTGAGTAAATAATGCAACGTGTCTATTTGGGGTTAGGTGCAAACCTTAACAGCCCTATAAAACAACTTGATAACGCTGTTATTGCACTTAAAAGCTTGCCAAGCAGCGAGTTTATAGCCTGCTCGCATTATTATGCGAGCAAGCCTATGGGACCACAAGATCAACCCGATTATGTGAATGCTGTCGCCTGTATTAACACTTCACTTGAGCCAGAGCAACTGCTTGATTTAACCCAAGCCATTGAGCTGGAACATGGGCGAGTTAGAAAGGCCGAGCGCTGGGGCGCACGCACATTGGATATTGATATTTTATTATTTGGTGAACACATTTTAAATACCGAACGTTTAACCGTACCTCATTACGGATTAACTGAGCGAGAATTTGTTGTTTACCCACTGCAAGAAATTGCACCGGAACTGATTTTACCTAGCGGCGCATCTATCCAACAGATAGCAAATACCCTACCGCTTAACGACTTACAACAATTACCACGGTAATTAATTAAGGCCATTGTCTGCGAGAATATTATGTCTAAAATAACCGTTTCAACTTTGAATAAAATGAAGGCTGAAAGTAATAAGATCACTGCGTTAACAGCATACGATGCTAGTTTTGCTAAGTTATTTCATGATAACGGCGTTGATGTTGTTTTAGTTGGTGATTCTTTGGGTATGGTATTACAAGGTGGCGACGACACCTTAGCGGTTACAAACCAAGAAATTGCCTACCATACTCGCTGTGTGCGAGCGGGAAGCCGTGACTTATTTGTTATAGCTGACTTACCGTTTATGACCTACGCAAACCCAAGCGACGCATGTAAAAATGCTGCAGAGCTGATGCGTGCTGGTGCTAATATGGTCAAACTTGAAGGCGGTGAATGGCTGTACGACAGTATTAAATCGCTAACCCAACAAGGTATCCCGGTATGTGGCCATTTGGGGCTTACACCGCAATCAGTGCATGTATTCGGTGGTTTTAAAATCCAAGGCCGTGAAGAAGCTCAAGCACAAAAAATTATTGCCGATGCAAAAGCATTAGAAGCGGCAGGCGCACAACTACTGGTGCTTGAATGTATTCCAAGTGCCTTAGCAAAACGCGTTACAGAGTCATTGAGCATCCCTACAATCGGGATTGGTGCAGGTAATGTAACCGATGGCCAAATTTTGGTTATGCATGACTTGGTGGGCATTTCTGCAGGTTATATTCCTAAATTTTCAAAAAACTTTTTGCTTGAAACAGGCAATATGCCTGCTGCTGTTAAAAAGTATTGTAACGATGTCAAAAGCGGCGTATTCCCAAGCGCTGAACACGAGTTTAAATAATGCAGTCAATCACTGAAATTAAATCATTACGCAGTCAAGTTAAAGCTTGGCGCCAGGCCGGTTTAAGCGTCGCGCTCGTGCCTACTATGGGTAACCTACACCGTGGTCATTTTTCACTGGTAGAAAAAGCAAAAACACTGGCCGACAAAGTGGTCGTGAGTATTTTTGTTAACCCAATGCAATTTGGCGCTAACGAAGATTTAGACAGCTATCCGCGTACTCTAGATGCTGATAAACAAGGGTTAGCCGATCTTGAAACAGATATTTTGTTTATCCCCAGTGTAGAAACTATTTATCCTAATGGTTTAGGCGTGCAAAGCTTTGTTGATGTACCTGGTATTTCAATGGGGTATTGTGGCGGTTCACGCCCAGGTCACTTTAAAGGCGTAGCAACTGTTGTTACTAAGCTATTTAATTTAGTACAACCTGATTACGCTTGCTTTGGTGAAAAAGACTTTCAGCAGCTACAAGTTGTTAAAACTATGGCCACTGATTTATCGATACCAGTAGAAATTATTGGTGTACCCACCATGCGTGAAGTTAGCGGCCTTGCCATGAGCTCTCGTAATGGGTATTTATCAACTGAGGAAAGACAAACCGCTCCTGTTTTATTTAACACCTTAAAACACTGTGCGCAGCAACTAAAAAACGGTAATAAAGACTTTGCCACACTGGAAAGTGAAGCGAAGAGCGCATTAGAAGACGCAGGCCTAAAACCAGATTATTTTTCGATAGCTCAACGAGATACATTAAAAGCTGCTACACTCGAAGATACACGATTTGTAATTTTAGCTGCCGCCTTTTTAGGTAGTGTTAGATTAATCGACAATATTCAGGTTGAAGTTTAATACTGGTGTGGCCTCATTTTAAGGATAAGCATGAAAACTTTTATTAAAACTAGCCTCGTGGCTTTTTCGTTTGCAGTTCTTGCTGGCTGCCAGAGCCAGGCGGGTAATCCAGCACTTAATCAATGTGCTCAACAAAGTTATCAATGTGAAACCAGCTGTGAGCAGCAAACAACCACCGATAGTCTTAAATCGCAGGTTTGCTCATCAAAATGTATTGAGGCTTACAATCAATGCAAAGTGCAAGCTGAAAACTTAGGTAAAGCAACGAACTAAATAATTTTAAGTAAAACAAAAAAAACCGCTCATTGAGCGGTTTTTTATTATTTACTTTGGTTGCTAGCTGCTTATTTCAAACCTAACTTTTTAAGCTCTAATTCAACTAACTTTGCAGAAAGTGGCACATAACCATCTTTTTCTACAATTTTTTGACCGTCTTGAGAAAGTACCATCTTTAAAAACTCAGCTTCAACTGGGCCAAGTGGCTTATTTGGGTGTTTGTTTACATAAACATATAAGAAACGTGACAGTGGGTATTTACCTTGTGCTACGTTTTCAAGCGTGGCATCAACAAAGTTAGTGCCTTTTTTAGATAACGGAACAGTACGCACACCCGATGTTTTATAACCAATGCCAGAGTAACCAATCGCATTTAATGACGCTGAAATTGACTGTACAACAGAAGCCGAGCCCGGTTGCTCGTTCACGTTATTACGGAAATCACCTTTACATAACGCTTTCTTTTTAAAGTAACCGTAAGTACCTGATACTGAATTACGTCCGTATAATTGCACGTCTTTTGCAGCCCAATCACCTTCTAGACCAACATCACTCCAGCGATTTACTTGCTCTGATGCACCACATTTACGGGTTGATGAGAAAATAGCATCGATTTGGTCAATGCGTAGTCCTTCGATTGGGTTATCTTTGTGTACAAATACTGCCAACGCATCAATTGCTACTCGCACTTGTGTTGGTTTGTAGCCATGACGCTTTTCAAATGCTTCAATTTCTTTTGACTTCATTGCACGGCTCATTGGACCTAAGTTAGCCGTACCTTCTGTTAGTGCTGGTGGCGCAGTAGACGAACCTGCCGCTTGAATTTGAATATTTACATTTGGATAAATGCGCTTATATTCTTCAGCCCAAAAGGTCATCATGTTGGCTAATGTGTCAGACCCTACCGATGAAAAGTTACCTGATACACCGCTAATTTTTTGATACTCAGGAATACCGTCTTCTAATGCAACCGCTTGTGCAGATACAAATGTTGTAACAGCCACACCCATTGCGGCAACTAAGTTTTTAAATTTCATTTTGGGGTTCTCCAGTTTGTTCGTCCCATTTCCTAACTGCGGTTCACTCTAAAGTGAGTACATGACAATGGTGTGACTCTTAAATGACACTTTTATGACTGCTTGTGTTGCTTGTTACTAATGGCGAAATAACGATAAGTCTATCGCTTGAAAACGCGAAAGAAAAACAAGAACCTTTACCCAGCTCGCTGTGAATTTTTAATTGACTACCATGGCGAGTAAGCACATGCTTGGTAATAGCTAAACCTAAGCCTGAGCCACCTGTGGTGCGGCTTCTGGCTTTATCTACTCGATAAAAACGCTCAGTTAACCGGTTAATATGCTCAGGTGCAATACCATCACCATTATCGGTAACACTAAAACATGCTTGTTCATTGTTGCGCTGCCAAAGTACCTCAATTTTACCGCCTGGTTTAGTATAATGAATGGCATTAAATACTAAATTTGAAAAGGCACTTCTAAGTTCATCCTCAGCTCCGGTAATATCAAGCGATGCATCAATCTTAAAAATAAGTTGATGGCCTTTGTCTTGATTAATAGATTGCGCTTCTGTTTCAATTAAGTTTAATAATCGTGGCACATTCACCGCTTTGTCATTACTGTGTCGCTTTCCCCCTTCGATGCGCGATAACGACAACAGCTGATTCACTAAGCTATCCATACGCTTACATTGCTCTAGCATAGTAGTTTGTGCTTTATTCCACATTGCAGGCGGGGGAAGTGAATCACAATCAAGCATTTCAAGGTAGCCGGTAACAACAGTTAAAGGGGTTCTAAGCTCATGAGAGACGTTTGCTACAAAGTCTTTACGCATCTGCTCAAGTTGCTTTAAGCGAGTAACATCGCGTACCACTACCAACAACTGTGTATTGGCATAAGGCATCACCCTAAACTCAAGAACTTGCTCAACACTGTGGCCACTTTCAAGCTCCAGAGCATCGCTAAACTCTTTACGACGCATATATTTAGCAAATTTAGGATCGCGAATTAAGTTATCTAAACGCTGACCATGATCAACCGGCCACTGTAACCCTAGCACTTTGAGTGCAAGCTGATTACACCACACAATTGATAAATCGTTTTGTAGCACAACAACGGCATCGGGCACGGCCTCAGCGCCGTCGCGAAAACGCCGTATTAGCTCTGCCAACTCATTACGCTTCTTACGATTACGGTGCTGCAGCTGGTAAATACCCTCAAATACTTGCTCCCACGACCCTTCCCCTTCAGGCGGGTTAAAGCTGCGTTGATTATGCAGCCAGTCACTTAAGCGATAAAGCTGATGGTAATGCCACAAAAGTAGCGAAAAAGCGCCCAAAAACAACATCAAAAATGGGGCACCAATAAGCACCCCAATTAAAAGCAAAGGTATAAAATAGACAAACAGCCGTTTAGTTAACGCCTGCTTGTTAATAACTCGATACATACACGCTCTTTACCTTATAAACGCTAGCAGATGGTTTGACTATGCTAGGTTAATAGATTGTGACTTACGAAGTAAACTTATAATTTACTCGAAAAGCGATAACCAGCACCGCGAACTGTTTGTACTAAGCGGTCATGCCCAAGCGTAGCAATTGCCTTACGCAAGCGACGAATATGAACATCTACAGTTCTGTCTTCAACATAAACGTTAGTACCCCATACATGATCAAGTAATTGCTCTCGGCTATATACACGCTCAGGGTGGGTCATAAAAAAGTGTAACAGTCTAAACTCCGTTGGCCCCATATCTAGCTCACTGCCACCTGATGTCACACGATGCGAAATAGGATCTAAACGTAAACCATGTACTTCAATGGCCTCTTCAAGTGAGGTAGGAGCAACACGACGAATAACCGCTTTAATACGCGCCATTAACTCTTTAGGTGAAAACGGTTTTGTAACGTAATCATCAGCACCGACTTCTAAACCGCGTATTTTATCTTCTTCTTCGCCGCGGGCTGTCAGCATAATGATAGGAATTTGGCGTGTGTGTTCATTTTGTTTGAATTTTTTAGCGATTTGAATTCCACTACCGCCAGGTAGCATCCAATCGAGTAACACCATATCTGGATAAGGTTCAACCATTGCTGATATTGCAGAATCATAATCTTCTGCCTCAATGGCTTGAAACCCATTTTGTTCTAAAACAAAAACCAACATTTCCCTGATAGGTGCTTCGTCATCAACGACTAATACTTTACGTGACATTCCAATTTATCTCTTAGGCTATTGAGTAGGTTTCATTATTATGACTAAGTATGACATTTTTATTAAAGTGTAACGTCTAAATTAAAATGAGTGTAAAAAAAACACAAAATAGTGACAAAAAATAGAATTTGTCATATTTTTGTCATCTTGAGCAGTAATAAAAAAGCGGTTTGCAGTAAAAAGAATCAATCATTAAAGTCACTATTTATGGTATCAACATGGGATCATCAAATTACTAACTAGCATCAATTTTCACGCTTAATAATAAAAGTTAGTACCTGCTTAACAGTGTTTAGATCAGGTTTATTATGATCTTAAATGCTGGGATCAGAGTTTTATCAAGCAGATCCCTTTACGGATCACTATTTTACCCACCAACAAAGCTAAACCAATGAATTTTTGTATGTTTTGTGCTCACTCTTTATAATGCGTAACACTCAAAAGTTTAAAATACGTCACTTTAAGCCTTTTACTTAGTAAAGTAATGATCCCAGATATGACAAGTTAGTAATCGAGTGATCCCTAATTAATAACTAGGTAAAATACTGATCCCTCATAGATCAAAAAAGCCAGCGCAAACGCAACTGGCTTTTTGAATGAGTGCAATAATATCGCTATTATTGGTCCATTACTTTATTTTTGGGTTTAGCTCACCGCTTAAGTATTTAAGGTGCATTTCATCTAATGAAATTGGCTTAATTTTACTTGCTTGACCCGCCGTACCAAACGCTTCGTAACGAGCGATACAAATATCAGTCATTGCTTGGGTTGCAGCAGCTAAAAACTTACGTGGGTCGAAGTTAGACGGGTTCATCGCTAAATGACGACGAATCGCACCGGTAGACGCTAAACGTAAGTCAGTATCAATGTTTACCTTACGCACACCATATTTAATACCTTCAACGATTTGCTCAACTGGCACGCCGTAAGTTTCTGGAATTTCGCCACCGTATTGGTTGATCACTTCTAACCACTCTTGTGGAACAGAAGACGAACCATGCATTACTAAGTGGGTATTTGGTATACGCGCGTGAATTTCTTTAATACGATCAATTGCTAAAATGTCATCGGTTGGCGGACGAGTAAATTTGTAGGCACCGTGTGATGTACCACAGGCAATAGCCAGCGCATCAACATGGGTTTTATTTACAAAGTCTGCCGCTTCTTCTGGATTTGTTAGCATTTGCTCAGTGGTAAGTTTACCCTCAGCGCCAACACCATCTTCTTCACCCGCTTCACCAGTTTCAAGTGAACCTAATACACCTAGCTCACCCTCTACAGATACGCCACACGCATGCGCCATTTCAACTGTTTTGCGTGTTACATCAACGTTATAATCGTAGCTTGAAGGTGTTTTACCATCGCTCATTAATGAGCCATCCATCATTACTGATGAAAAACCTAGCTGAATTGAACGCTGACATACACCCGGTGATGTACCATGATCCTGATGCATAACCACAGGAATATGTGGCCATTCTTCAACTGCCGCTAAAATCATATGACGAATAAAAGGTGCACCGGCATACGCACGTGCGCCCGCAGAACCTTGTACAATAACTGGGCTGTTTGTTTTATCAGCCGCTTCCATAATTGCACGCATTTGCTCTTGGTTATTTACATTAAACGCGGGTACACCGTAACCATGCTCTGCGGCATGATCAAGAAGTTGTCGCATACTGATTAAAGCCATTGGGTATTCTCCAATTTATCGGTAGTTATTTTACTACCTAGTTTGAACGGATTTGTTAGTTTGGCGCAATCACTGCGCCATGAATTAAAAGGTATATGACCTAAAATTCATATTATTAACGACTAAATAAAAGTGAGAGGTATTTACTCGTTAATTGTAGCAGATGTGGGGTTAGCACATCTGCTTTACGGCTAGCTAATACCCTAAGGTATTATTTAGCGCGTGATTCTAGCATTGCAACTGCAGGTAGTTTTTTGCCTTCTAAAAACTCTAAGAACGCACCACCACCAGTAGAAATATACGATACTTTATCACTAATGCCATACTTATCAATTGCCGCTAGGGTGTCACCACCACCAGCAATAGAAAATGCGTTTGAATCAGCAATCGCTTTTGCAATAGCGCGAGTGCCATTACCGAATTGATCAAACTCAAACACACCCACTGGGCCATTCCATACAACAGTGCCCGCATTAGCAATAATTTTTGCAAGTTGATTTGCGGTATCAGGGCCAATATCAAAAATCATATCGTCGCTGGTGACTTCACTTACATCTTTAAGTGTGGCTACAGCTGACTCTGAAAACTCATTACCCACAACAACATCTGTCGGTACCGGTATTTCGCCATCGTTGGCTTTCGCTGCAGCGCATAAACGATTTGCTTCATCCATTAAATCAGCCTCATAAAGTGACTTACCTACAGGATGACCAGCAGCTGCAATAAAGGTATTGGCAATACCACCGCCGGTAACAAGCTGATCGACAATTTTAGATAACGAATCAAGTACGGTTAATTTAGTTGATACTTTAGAACCACCCACAATCGCCACCAACGGACGGGCTGGGTTATCAAGTGCTTTGCCTAAGGCGTCTAGTTCAGCCGATAATAATGGGCCGGCACACGCTACATCAGCAAACAGACCCACACCATGGGTTGACGCTTGTGCGCGATGCGCAGTACCAAAGGCATCCATTACGTAAACATCACATAATGCAGCGAGTTGCTTTGATAAGGCTTCGTCGTCTTTTTTCTCGCCTTTGTTAAAACGTACGTTTTCAAAAACAACTACTTCATTATCTGCAACATCAACGCCGTTTAAGTAATCTTTTTCTAGGCGAACAGTTTGCTCAAGTGCATCATTTAAGTAATCAACAACGGGTGCTAATGAAAATTCGTCTTCGTATTGCCCTTCCGTAGGACGGCCTAGGTGTGACATAACCATCACTTTTGCACCTTTTTCTAGCGCAAGTTTGATGGTAGGTAGTGCAGCACGAATACGTGCGTCTGACGTCACTTTACCTGCTTTAACGGGTACATTTAAATCTTCACGAATTAATACACGCTTGCCGTTTAAATCTAAATCTGCCATTTTTATGACCGACATGAACATCTCCTTAGTTAACGATACTAAACCAATAAATACGTTTTAAATATTACTTAAATGCCATCATAGCACGAGCGGTATCAAGCATGCGATTCGCAAACCCCCACTCATTATCACACCAAACTAGTAATTTTATCAGCCGTTTATGACTAACACGTGTCTGTGTGCCATCTATAATACAAGAATGGGGATCGTGGTTAAAATCAACCGATACCAGCGGCTCTTCGGTGTAACTTAAAATACCCTCAAGCCTATCTTTAGCTTGTGCTTTAAGCGCACTATTAACCGCACTTAAATCTACATCGGTATTTACCGTGACACTTAAATCCATGGCGGTCACATTAATAGTCGGTACACGAACGGCAATGGCCTCAAAGCGGCCTTTAAATTTAGGTAAAATACGGTCGATACCACGGGCTAATTTTGTGTCTACCGGAATAATAGATTGGCTGGCGGCACGAGTTCGGCGTAAATCATGGTGATACGCATCAATCACTTGCTGATCGTTCATTGACGCATGAATAGTTGTAATAGCGCCAGACTCAATACCAAAGGCATCATCGAGTACTTTAATAACAGGAACAACGCAGTTGGTGGTACACGAACCATTAGAGACAATAGTATGCTCGTTTTTCAGCTCATCGTCGTTTATGCCATACACTATGGTGGCATCTACATCATTATCAGCAGGATGGGAAAACAACACTTTTTTAGCACCTGCGGCAATATGTAACTGTGCATGCTCACGTGAGTGATACACGCCAGTACATTCAAGCACCACGTCAACATCTAGCGTTTGCCACGGTAATTCAACTGGATTTTCTTCACAAAATAACGCAATGGTGTCATCAGCAACGCTGATAGTGTCTTCACCTAGTTTAACTGGAAAAGTAAAACGACCATGAGAGGTGTCGTATTTTAATAAATGGGCAATAGCTTCAGGGTCGGCTAGTTCGTTAATTGCAACAATTTTGATCTCGTCGCTTAAGCCTGATTCGTATAGTGCACGGACAATATTTCGACCAATACGACCAAAACCATTAATTGCAAGTTTGATTGCCATGAAATATAAAATCCACTCTAGTTACGTACAGAGAAAGGCAGCGTCGCCTTTTAGATGGCGGTATTGTAATCGACCTTGCCTGTGATTATAAGAGCCAAGCATTAGAAACTTTAAATTAACGCCATAATCAACACGCAATGCGCTTTTACTTTTAACTCGGCTTTGCGATATTTGCTATTTTAGTTTTAAATCAAACACCACGTTTATTGATGCTTTAACGCTTATTCTTGCACCTAAATATTGCTGCTGCGTAAATGGGTTCTCGTTATTTCTAGCAGCCATGCTATTTCTGTGGCTAGATAAAACAATGTGCTTAACACCGCTCGCGTCGTAATCTGAGCTACTGGAATTTGCACTAATACTATAAACGTTGCCAAGTTCAGCACCAAACGACTGAGCGAGCTTATTTCCCTTCGCTTTTGCGTTATCAATTGCTAGTTGTGTTGCCTCTGCCTCTAACTGCGTGGCCTTGGAGGATAAACCATTAATTTTTTTGATATTGTCTATTTGTAAGCGTTGAGCAAAATCAATAAATTCATCGACTTTTTTAATATCTTTCAATGTGACTTTAACTATTTTCAGAGCTAAATAATTATCGCTTAAAGCAATCCCTGATTCTGTACTAACCTTAGTGTATACCTTGCTTTTTAAACCCGATATATGAACATCGCCTTGGCCAAAATCATATTTATCTAATTCTTCAAGTAACACGCTAACTCGGCCATCAAGGTCACGTTTAGCTTCAAGTAATGTATCTTCAATGCTTTTTACTTCAAATATAATTTGAGCCATATCTGGCTCAACTAATACCTCAGCTGTGCCATGTACAGAAATATGACGATTAGTTGGCACGCTTGAATTAGCAAAAGTAATAAGAGGGCATAAGGTAATAAAAATAGCGGTGATAAGTTTCATATTCGTTCCTTGAATTTTTAATAAAATACGCGTTCCCATAATTATACAAACAAGAATAAAAGTAAACTGCATGCAATTAAGCTCAGTGCATACTTTATAGTTGGGTTTCTTATAGTTGGGTTTCGCTGTCCTTAACCAACCTACGTTAGATCCCCTACTTTAAGTTCTTTACCGGCGCCTATTTGATGGCATTGGGCTAATAACAATTCAGCAGTGGCTTGTGCATCGGTAAGCGCATGATGGCAATGATAGCTTGGTAAATCGTAGCGATTACGGCATTCATTTAAGGTTAAATCATCTAATTTTATATCGCTTGCGTGTTGCAGTAAGCGCTTTTTTTCTATTTGTAAGGTATCGATGATCAGCTTAGGCCGCTGGGTGATCCCTGCATTTTTTAGTGCTAACTTTAAAAAGCCCCAGTCGAGCATGGCATTATGAAATACTAAAATGCAGTCACTAAAGTGAGCGCTTAAAGACATTAAAATACTCTGTAGGCTTTGCCCTTGTGCCACCGAGTCAGTACTAATGCCGTGAAAAACAGGGCTTTGCTCTAGACTTTTAACCTCTTTATTAACGATATGCTGCGATTGACTGTTTTTGATACATTGATTCTCAATCAGTACCCAAGCAACCGAGACAATTTCATGTTGTTTAGGATCAAGCCCTGTTAATTCCAAATCAATCACTAAATAACGTTGCTTTAAAGCACTTTGCGCAAGCAAATGACGACGCTTTAAGTATCGCGTAATAAGCAGCTTAACCATTATTGTTACAAACTCCCACGCGCAAATTTAAACGCCGCGCCTTGCTGCGCTTGTTTTACTAGGTAAAACGCTTCTTTAAGCTGATGACGTTCTAACGAATTGAGTTTGTCTGGGTTAATGCAATTACTAGGTAACCCTTCTTCATTTATTTGCGTGCGCAGCCGAAGCTGAGTTAAAAATCGCCAACAATCTTTTAAATTATAAATATCTTCTTTGCTTAATAGTGAATACTTTAATAAAGCATCCAACCTCTCTTGGGTGTTAGCACGGCGAATGCCTACTTTTAATGCATAAAGTCGCGCTAGATCGTTAATGATCACCACCCCGCGCTTTTTAAGATCGATGTACTTATGGTGTTGCTCTGTTTTTTCGGTTTTAAAGTTATTGAATAAACCAATCGGCGCACTGTTAGCGTTAACATCGCTGGCCATTGCCGCATAAAAAAGATCGTTGCGAGAAATATGGGTCAACTCTTCACAAAACTGGCTATAAAGCGTAGTTGAGCCTTCAATAAAGCGCAGATCAAAAAAGATTTTACAGTTGAGCATTGCCTGAGGTGTGGGACTGGTGATCCACTTTAAAAACTTCGCCCGCCAATCACTAACACTCATTCGACATGCATCACTGCTGGCCATAATGTTACCAGGGCAACGACGAATGCCGCACTCAACTAAGTTTTCACAAACAAATTCGCCCATCTGTTTAAAATATGCGTGCTGCTCATCGTTTAGACCATCAGGTAATAACAAGCCATTATCTTGATCTGAATGCAGTGTTTGCTCTTCGCGCGCTTGAGAGCCAAAACAAATAAAACTAAAACTGGTTGGCGCCGCGCCATGGTGTTGTTGAAATAAAAAAATTAGCCGCGAGGTCAACGCATCGGTTAAACCACTGAGTAACTTTCCGATCAGCGAAATATCATCAATATTATTTGAAAAACCTTTTAATAACTCAGGAATTTCTTTCGCGTAACGTTTTAAATCAGCCACATTATGGGCCTTGTAAATACGACCAATTAGCTGCACTGGGTCGCTTTTTTGTTGGCGTAGTAAGTCTGTACTGGTGATCATTCCTAGCGGTTTATGATTTTCGTCAAGCACAGGTAAATGATGAATATTATGCTTAAGCATTAAGTGCAGCGCTGAAAATACGCGGTTATTTTCAAATATAAACTTAGGCTTATTGGTCATAATACTATTGATAGCTTGCGCGGGATCCACTTCATCAGCAAGCACTCGGTTACGTAAATCCCGATCTGTAACTACCCCAACAAGATGCGAATTTTCGGTGATCATCATTGATGAAATCCTATGCTCTTGCATTTTTTTAGCACTATGACGGATGCTGGCATCGGGAGGCAGCGTAATCGCTTTGCGAGTCATGATCTCTGATATTTTACGCTCAGACCAGCTGTCGTTATTACTTTTATAATGTGATGACAGCAATCGATTAGCATGAGCACGAACAAAGTATTGCTCGAATGCTTTATATTCTCGACGTAAGTAATCAAAATCCGTTTGGTCGAGCATATAGACAATGCCCTCTTTTTGTACTTCTAAACTGTTTTGTATTGAATCTCCCGTCAGTAACGAGGGATAACCAAAGTAATCACCTTGAGTTAAACGCGTTACCGTATCGCCTTGAGCATCCACTAAATCGTATAACCCGGAACGAATTAAAAATAATTTAGGCTGTTCACTGTTAAGCCATTGCGTTTGGTTTTCTCGGGTCAAATAAATACTATCGAGATGGTTAACAAAATAACTGCAGGCGCTATCCTGTAACATTGAAAATGGTGCTTGTTTGTTAATAAACTGCGCGACTTCCTGTTGCTCACTACTCATAAATCATCCTCAATAAAAAAGCGACTTAACCTGAAATATGGTTATTTAATATAGCGATTATTTAATGTAGTCATTATTTAAACAAATAAAAAGCCCGACTTAAGTCGGGCTTTGATGGGTTATATCATTAGATATATGGATTAGTGAGCATGCGCTTCACTAGACCCTTTAGGATTACGAATACCTTCAACCATTTCTTGAATTTCAACTGGTGTCGGTTGAGTCATTTTCATAACACCTGCAGCTACTGCAAAGTTAATGATCATACCTACTAAACCAATCCCTTCAGGTGAAATACCTAAGAACCAATTTTCTGGGCTATTAAGCTCTGGGCTCACAAACTTGAAGTAGATGATGTATGCAGCAGTAAAGGTGATACCCGTTACCATGCCTGCAATTGCACCATGTTTATTCATTGATTTAGAGAAAATACCCATAATAATTGCAGGGAAGAAGCTCGCCGCCGCTAAGCCGAAGGCAAAGGCAACAACCGAGGCCACAAATCCTGGCGGGTTAATCCCAAAGTAGGCGGATATTACAATAGCAATCATCGCTGCCAACCTCGCTGCAAGTAACTCTTGCTTGTCGGTTATATCCGGTTTGAGTGTCCGTTTTAGTAAATCGTGCGATACTGAGGTTGAAATAACCAATAGTAAGCCCGCTGTAGTCGATAGCGCCGCGGCAATACCACCTGCTGCAACGAGTGCAATAACCCAGGCTGGTAAGTCGGCTATTTCAGGATTCGCTAGTACCATAATATCGCGGTCAACATTTACTTCGTTTGCGCTATTAGGGTCAGTGATTTTACCTGATGTGTAGAACATTTTGCCGTCACCATTTTTATCATTAAAGGTGATTAGGCCTGTGCGTTCCCAGTTTTTGATCCAAGCTGGTGCCTCTGCATACGCTGTACCACTTCCGTCTTTACCATTAATTGTATCAATCATGTTTACACGGGCAAACGAAGCTACTGCAGGTGCTGTTGTGTAAACAATAGCAATAAACACCAGTGTCCACGCTGCTGAAATACGTGTGTCTTTAACGCGAGGTACAGTGAAAAAGCGAACAATTACGTGTGGTAAACCAGCAGTACCCACCATAAGAGCACCTGTAATTGCAAATACATCAATCATGCTCTTTGAGCCTTCAGTGTATTGGCCAAATCCAAGCTCGGTACTTAAACCATCGAGCTTATCAAGTACATACATACCTGAGCCATCACTTAGCGTGGCACCAAAGCCTGTTTGTGGAAAAAAGTGACCTGTTGCCATCATAGAGATGAAAATAGCCGGTACTAAATAAGCAAATACCAGTACACAATACTGCGCAACTTGCGTGTAAGTAATACCTTTCATGCCACCAAGTACGGCATAGAAGAAAACAATGATCATACCGATATAAACACCGGTTTCAATTTCAACTTCTAAGAAACGAGAGAACACTACACCAACACCACGCATTTGACCCGCAATGTAAGTAAAACAAATAAAGATGGCACATAAAATAGCCACTAAACGCGCTGTACGTGAGTAGTAACGGTCACCGATAAAATCTGGCACGGTAAACTTGCCGAATTTACGTAAGTAAGGCGCTAAACACATAGCCAGTAGTACATAACCACCAGTCCACCCCATTAAGTAAACACTACCGTCGTAACCCGCAAACGAGATAATACCCGCCATTGAAATGAACGACGCAGCACTCATCCAATCCGCAGCAGTTGCCATACCATTGGCTAGTGGAGGTACACCGCCACCAGCAACGTAGAATTCATTTGTTGACCCAGCACGAGCCCAAATTGCAATACCGATATAAAGCGCAAAGCTTAAACCGACAATTATAAATGTGAGTATTTGAACATCCATTGACTAGCTCCTATTCGTCTACGCCATATTTTTTATCTAACGTATTCATTTTGAAAACGTACACAAAAATCAAAGCCACAAAGGTATAAATCGCGCCTTGCTGGGCGAACCAGAAGCCAAGTTTAAACCCAAAAAAACGTACTTCATTAAGTACATCAACCAGTAATATGCCAAAGCCAAAAGAGACCACAAACCATACTGCTAATAATTTAAACAGTAATGAAATGTTTTCTGCCCAATAAGCTTTTGCTTGTTCTTCATTTTTAAAAGCCATTTTTATTTTCCCCTTTAAACATCACGATTGTGATGGGTGGTTTTTTATATTCGTTTACCAATTTAGCAATGCAATTCAAATATTGAATTGCGACAATAGTCGTAACAACATATTAACGTTTTCGTAAACTGCGCATGATCAATTAATAAACAACTCATGAACCACTTAAATTTCAGTAGCTTAATAGATTTTTATTGCTCAAGTTTTTAGCCAAATTAAAACAAACCGTGGGAATAAGACATTAGTCTAACTAAATAGACAAAAACAAATTAACCCTTAAATATCATAGCTTTATTTTATTTATAGATAACATAAACAAAATGTATACCCCCTACTTTATTTGCAGCTAGGTATTGTTAATAAGCAAACTCCAACTGGCGCTCGCATCTTGAAATAGTTTGGGTATAGTTATGACAAATTATAAAAACACTCTACGAGGTTAAATAAACATGACAGCTGTACTACTCATTGTTGCCTTTGGCTACATAGGCGTGCTGTTTTGGCTGGCAAATTGGGGTGATAAGACCACCCCACTTGCCAAGCGTATTAGTCATCACCCATTTGTGTATTCATTTGCATTGGGAATTTATTGTACTTCGTGGACTTACTATGGCTCGGTAGGTACCGCTGCTACTAGTAGTTGGAGCTTTTTGCCTATTTTATTAGGACCCGCCTTACTGTTTTTTTTCGGCCAAGGCTTTTTACGTAAACTGGTATTGGTGAGTAAAAAACAAAATATCACCACTATTGCCGACTTTATTTCAGCGCGTTACGGCAAACGCCAAACCACTGCAATTATGGTGACCATTATTGCCTTATTGGCCACTATTCCTTACATCGCATTGCAATTAAAAGCGCTTAGTTCCAGCTTTTTACTTTTGCAAAATAGTAATCAAATATCTGGGGATATTTTGGCGTTATCAGCCACTTTAATGATGGCACTATTTGCTATATTTTTTGGCACGCGCAAAGTTGATGTAACCGAGTACCGCTCAGGCTTAATGCTTGCTGTGGCGTTTGAGTCGCTAATAAAGCTGTTTGCTCTGGCTGCTGTAGCAGGGCTTGCAATATATAGCTTATTTAATTTACCCGCAGAAAGTTCTGGCCAAGTCGCCGAGTCAATTTGGCTGCATTGGGCGCAGTTTGACTTTTTTAGCTTTAACTTTGTAGGTCAGTCGCTGATGGCGGCGGCCGCTATTATTTGTTTGCCACGGCAATTTCATGTCACCGTGGTTGATAACCAAGATAAGCGCCATTTATTTACTGCTCGCTGGGCTTTTCCATTGTACTTGTTATTGACCGCTGCAATGATTTTACCTATAGCCACCGCTGCTATTCATCCAGAAATTGGTCGTAGTTTATCACCTGACAGCTTTGTACTGGCACTGCCTATGCTGCACGATAACGCTTTTTTAACCACCTTTGTGTTTATAGGTGGGCTTTCTGCTGCCACAGCCATGATTGTTGTTGCAACGCTTACGCTAAGCACCATGATCTCCAACGACGTGGTGCTCCCCTTAATGTTGCGTCGTAAATTTAAACGTAATTTAATCACCAGCAGCTATAAATCCCGCATTTTATTGGTGCGCCGCTTTACCATTGCTGGGGTGCTTATTTTAGCCTACTTCTATCAGCAATGGTTTGGTAGTGGCAGTGCGCTGGCCAGTATGGGGTTAGTGGCTTTCTCATTGGTGTCGCAATTATTGCCTGCTATTGTGGGTGGGTTATATTGGCGAAAAGGCCATGCTTATGGTGTTTATGCCGGGCTACTCGCAGGGGTCATTTGTTGGGTGCTATTTTTGATGCTACCTATTTTAGAAGCCCCTAACCCACTAGACAGTGAGCTACAGCAAACGCTTATAACTAGAGGCACCTTAATCGCGTTGTTTGCTAATATTGGCTGTTACATTAGCTTTTCCTTGGGAGCTGAAGAGCGCTTAATTGATAAAATTCAAGCAGCGGCATTTGTTAATCCTAAAGATCAGGCCATTTTATCTCGTCGCTTAAATAAAAACGTAAAAGCCACGGTATACGACTTTAAAATTTTACTGCAAACCTTTTTAGGCATTCAGCGTAGCCAACAAATTTTATCGCATTACGCACTTCATCATGATTTAAACGACAACAACGCACACCCTCGCGCTGATTTTATTGCCTACTGCGAACGCGCACTAACTGGTGTATTGGGTGCTTCCTCTGCGCAAGCACTTATTCATACCGTATCGTCTGGGAAACGCATGGCGTTTGAAGAAGTGGTAAACTTTTTTGATGAAACCACACAGGCACTGCAGTTTAATCAAAACTTATTATTTACTTCACTAGAAAACTTAAGCCACGGACTCTCTGTGGTAGATAAAGATCTCAACCTCGTTGCTTGGAATAAGCGCTACAGCGAAATGTTTAATTACCCTGAAGGTTTTTTACAAGTTGGCCAGCCCATTGAAGAAATAATCCGTTATAACGCAGAGCGCGGTGAATGCGGCCCCGGTGAAATTGATCGCCATGTTGATAAGCGTGTTCAGCATTTAAAAAATGGCAGTTCACATCACTTTATTCGCCATCGTCGTAATGGCCAAGTTTACGAAATGATAGGCAACCCATTGCCTGATGGGGGGTTTGTAACAAGCTTTTCTGATATTACCAATCATATTAGTACGCAAAATGCGCTCGAAGAAATCAATATGGACTTAGAAAACCGTATTGAAGCGCGTACCCAAGAGGTGCAAACCATTAATAGTAACCTGCAAGCACAAATCGATAGTCGCGTACAAACAGAGCAAGCACTTACTTTAGCCAAACGCGAAGCAGAACAGGCGAATGATAGTAAAACCCGCTTTTTAGCACTGGCTAGCCATGATATTTTACAGCCGCTCAATGCGGCACGATTATATCTCGCCGCCATTGATGAAACTCAGTTAGATAGCACCAATAAAAATAACTTTAATAAGCTAGGTGATAGCCTCGATTCCACCGTGCATTTAATGTCGGCTTTATTAGAAATTGCCAAGCTAGAGCAAGGGGCGATGACCCCAAATCCTCGTCACTTTTGCATTGATGATATTTTAGATCCCCTTAAAAGCGAATATGCGATTTTATCGAGCGATAAAGGGCTTTCATTTAAAGTGCGTTCAAATAAACAAATAGTACACAGCGACATTACTTACTTGCGTCGAATACTACAAAACTTGCTGTCTAATGCGATTAAATACACCGAAAATGGCCGTGTATTAATTGCTTGTAGAAACAGAAAACACAGTTTACGGATTGAAGTATGGGATACCGGCCCTGGCATTAGCGATATTGAACAAGCAAAAATATTTAACGACTTTTACCGAATTGAAGCGGGCGATAATAAAGGCGTTGGCTTAGGTTTAGGGGTGGTTAAACGTATGGCTGATTTATTGAGCCTGCCGATTGATGTGGTTTCATTACCTAATAAAGGCAGCCGATTTAGCATTGAAGTGCCTTATGGTGATGCGCAATTAGTACAGCAAAAACAAAGCAGTCAAAATATAGTCGACAACCGCGCCGCGATAAATATTATTGCCGTTGACGACGATCCTGAAAACCTTGCCGCCATGGCCAGCCTACTGAAGCGCTGGCAGGCAAATTACACCCTATTCGATAAAGTAGACGCGGTGTTAACTTATGCAAAAGAACAGAGAGCACCTGATGTTATTTTAATGGACTATCAATTAGGTAATGATTGGGATGGGATTACTTTAATTAAAGCGCTACGCGAGATTTGGCAAAGCGATATTCCGGCTATTTTAATTACCGCTGTGCGTGACACCGAGCTAAAACAAACCACCAAAGCCGAAAATATTCATTACCTGAGTAAGCCAGTAAAACCAGGCAAACTTAAAGCACTGCTGAATCACAGTACTTGACGATTAATAAGAGTTTAAGCCCAGTAAGTACTGGGCTTAAACTTAACTATGACTGCGCTTTCTGAGTTTTTGGAACAACCAACTTAGCCCTACCAGCGACAGCCCTAAACCAATGAAGGACAATGCTTTTAGAAGTCCCGTTAAGTTTGCCATATCAATTAAAAATACCTTAACAATTACAGCGCCAAGAATACCAAGACCAACATTTTGCAGTAACCGTTGCTGTTTTAAATGCCCGGCTATCACCACCAGTGCGCCGAGTAACAACCAAATAACCGAATAGCTATATAGTTCGGCGTCACTGGTTGCTTTATCAAGATAAATGAAGCCACCTTGCCAATATTGGCGGATCAAGGTATTGATAGCTAACAGGGCTAATAAACCAGACACTCCGAGTGTAATTTGACTCAATTTAGCATTTAACGATTTAACTAAACTCGCTAACCATAACGCCAGTAGGCTCGGTACCAACCAAATTAAAATCACCCAGTTAAATATTGGCGTTTCACCAACATAAAGACGCATTAATAACGGATTATTATCCAGCGTTGTATTGATTAATAACAAGCCAGCTAACGCTGATAAAATCAAACCTGCAGTGCGGTATAACTTACCCAGCTGCCCAGCACTTTGCGCGCGATATAAATAAACGCAGCCTAAAGCAAGCAAGTTACAACTGAGCAAAACTTGCTCATAAAAACTTAAAGAAAACAGCTGAGGGTAGTGCCCTACCAGTTGATAACTGGTCTCGGTTGTCACAAATAACGCTAAACAATGCAGTGCTGCTCCTTCAAGCCATATTTTTAGTTTTGAAGTATTAAAACATTTAGCCGCTGCAAAAAATAACCCTATACACAGCGGGTAAACAACTAAGCTCCAATGCAAACCAAATATGCTTAGTTCATCATAACTAGGCGTCCACGGCGATAAGGTAAGGCGTAAAAGTAATGCTGCCACAAGGGCTTTTATTGGCCAGTGTGGCATAGCCACATTGTATTTTTTTATCAGTAAGCTCAGCAGTAATACTTGAACAGCCAGTGCAATGGTAAGGCCGCTATCACTCAGTAACATTGTAATTGCTAAGGTGATATTGGCGTTTGCCCCCACCCAATAACTAAAACGCTGCCATAAAGTTGTATTATTTTGTGTAAATTTAATTAACACCGCACTCATTAAACATAGCAATACCGCCCAAAGTGGATAAGCGGTTGCTAAAGCCGTATTTGGGATCAGCGCATACAAAGTGCCCACCAATACAAACACGCTTAATGAAGCAAGCAAATGAAAAGCTAATCGTTTTGGGTATTTATTACCAAAATAGAGTCCATAGCCACTTAACCCAAGAGCAAGTAATAAGCCTAGCCCGTATTCGTTTTTAAAAATGAATAACGCGTCATCAAAGGCATAAGTTTGTTTAGCGCAGACCACTAGTAACAGCGCAACCACTAAAGAGACCCCCTGCCATACATCCCAACGACTATTTTTTAACACTAAAAATAGTAACAAAGCGATGCTTAATAACGCTACGATTTGCCATTGTAAATTAAACACACTCAACAGCATGGCAATCATTAAAGGAGCAATAAATGCCAGTAACAAACCGTGGTCTGGAAATAAATTAACTAACCGTTTAAAGCTGTGCGGGCGTACTTCAAGGGTGTTAAAGCCCAAGCCTAAGCGTGCAATAGCGATTAATCCTAAAATACTTAACAACGCAAAAGCGCCTATTAACCACACTGTGTCGTAGTTAAATAGAGTGAGTCCAACCAAGTACCAGCCAATATGCCCTACCCATAGTAAATACCACAACCACACTCGCTGTACTTTATGTGCCACAACTGCTGCGGCAACACTCACAAGGGCAACATAAATAAGCAAAGAAAATAACTGCCCACTGCCCGTATTTACCCAAACAGGGACACTGTAAGCGCCTATAATGCCTATTACAGCAAGTAAAGGGCCTAGCTTTATTGCCATTGCACTAGCACACACAGCAATAACTGCTAAGCCAATAAATGCCCACTCAGCACTTAGCATGCTAAAGCTGTTATAGGCCAAAAACATTAAGGCAAAACAAGTCATAAAGCCGCCACTGGCAAGGGCTGCAGGAATGTAATTATTAAAGCCTTCAAAAACGATACGTTTATAATGTAAATAATACGCAGCTGCAATTAAGCCAATGCCAAATAATCCACCGGCACTGAGTCTCATTGCAGGTGAAAGTAGCCCCGCCTCTAAACTGTATTTTGCTAAAAACACGCCACCTAAAGCCAAAGCAATAGCACCAATCCAGGTCATCCAATTTTTCTCGAAGCCTGCACGTAATTGTTTAAAAAGCAGTTCAATACTCGATGGTTTTTTAGTTATCGTTTTACGAGGTGGTGGAGGTTTAATGCTCGCTGGTTTATTAACAGCAGCAGGAATATCTGAGCGGTTTAGAGGTATTGCGTTATCTACTTGAGGGTCAGCGGAGGATTTTTCATTTTTTGCTGCATTTGAGCTTAACTCGAACTGTAATAGTTTTAGTTTTAATACTGCAACCTCTTGTTTAAGGGTGTTCAATTGCACTAAGGCCACTAATCCACAAATAGCCCCTGCAACAATCGCAATAGATACAATAATTGCTAATCCGATTAACTCATCCATACAGTCCCTTTTTTATCTCGCAACACAAGTCCCCAAAAACAGCATGAGCGAAATCTATTTTATAAAATTACTATGTTTAAGCAACCTCAAGGCGATCACGGCCTGTTTTTTTGGCTCGGTATAATGCCTGATCTGCACGTTTCATTACATTGTCAAAGGTCTGTTCGCTACTTCGGTGCGCAATACCTATACTAACCGTTAAAGAGCGTTGGTTTTGTACTGTAACAGTTCGAGCAGCCTCTAGAATAGTCTGCGCAAAGTTAAGCACTTCATCAAGCTCATAACTAGGCAGGTAAGCGGCGAACTCCTCACCGCCTATGCGAGCAAAAATATTTTCATTTTTAAAAAGATGGTTCACTTTATTTGCGAACTGTTTAAGCACCCGATCGCCCACATCATGGCCAAAATCGTCATTAATACGTTTGAAATGATCAATATCTATAATTAAAACAGTGTAAGGATTATTAACAACCTCCTTCACATGCTGATAAAAACAGCGTCGGTTATACACTTTAGTTAAATCATCTATGATAAATTCTTGCGCCAACCGAGTGTGCATTCGCTGCATAAAGTGCATAGTTTTAAATAAACCATAAGCGGTAATTAACATGCCCAATGTGCGACATAAATCTTCAATGTAGTTGCTCACCCAATAAGGTTGGCGTGTTACTTCATCAAGCACATCGGCAGTAGAGCCTACAATCCATAACATTAAACCGATACTGACATACACGTAGGCTTTTTTAGCTAACTGTGAGCATTGCACCACAAAGAAAATAGTAAAAATGACCACTAAGTTAATAAAGTCAGTGGTAAAGCCGTAGAGATTTTGCTTGAAATCCAATAAAGGAAAGCGCATTAACGAAAAAATTGAAAAGCCAATAATAAACGCCAGCGTAGCTAAAATTAACAGTTTGTTTAATCTGGTAATTTTTACAAAACGGCTGAGCTTGAGGCTCACTTTTTCCGGATTCATCATAGGCTGTATTTAAACTTATTATTGTTGCTAAAAACTATACCATAAACTAAAACTGATTAATTTAAATTAATGTGCTAACACCCCAGCCAATCGCAACTAAAATAGTTAACCCAATCATGGTCTTAGTTTTGTGCTTGCTGATAATACGCTCAGCTTGATTGCCCGCATAATACACCACGATTGCCAAGCCGAAATAACGTATAGAGCGAGCAATAGCGCTTGCTAATAAAAACAGCGCCAGCGAATACTTAGTTGCGCCAGCGGCCAGCATCGCAATTTGAAACGGAATAGGAACGATACCTAGGCTTAACACAAACCAAAATCCTTGTGCCTGCATTTTTTGTTTTACGTTTTCAAACTGCTCAGGGCTTGAGAATGTGTTGATAACCCAATCGCCAATAATATCAAATAAGTAATAGCCTAAAGCATAGCCAAATAACGCACCTACAATACAGCCAAGTGTTGCCATAAGGGCAATTTGCCAAAGCTTTTCTCGCCTTGCTTGCATAAGTGGTACCAGCACTGCCTCAAGTGGAATGGGAACTATGGTGGATTCTAAAAATGAGGCGATAGTAATCCCACCCAGCATATTTTTAGACTCAATAAACTGACGTGTTTTTTGCTTGAGCTTTTTTTGTATAGCCATAAACGTCCTGTTAGCAATTAGGTAAGTGATTAAATCATCTCATAATTAGGTTAATGCTACCTGAAGAAATACAGTCAACATAGTAATCAGTAAAAGACTGCTTTATTATCTTTATATACCATTATACTTTTAAAATTTTAACAATATGCAAACTGCTCGCTACATTCCTTTTAGAAAACACGACATCATTACAATGTGCGCCAAAGAGCTTACCAAAGACCAACAAACTTCTTTTAAGCAGCTTTATGAACTTTTAGCCAGCTTAATTCACTTTCAGTACCATGGCACACTTGAGTCATTAAAAAACAATTACGCGCCTTTTGACCCAAATAGCGATACTCGTTTAATAAACAGCGTGACTGATGAGCAAAAAGCTCTGTGCCAACGCGATTTTGCTAAAGATTTCGCCAACGTATTAAATGCGGCTAATTTTGAAGTGATCACCCATCAAGACTTACAAGATGCATTAAACGAAGAATCGCTTTTTAAAGTTCGCCTTGAGGTAGAGTTTGAGGATTTTGAAGAAGTGGTTTTTTATCGCAGAGGCGAATCGCAACTAACCGAAACCATAACCAGCTTTTGGGGGTTACGTAAAAAGCCACTGCATTTTACCAACTACGATCGCGTAGCAGTATTTATCCGTTTTAAAGATAAAGCCTATTTTGAATCAAAAAATAAACTACCTATGGGGTTTGAGCCCAGCTCAACCATAGTAAAACTATTTCAAAATGTGCCAAAAGCTGACTTAGAAATGCTATTCCCTAATAGCGAAGTACGGATGCGTCCTATTGATAAAGTGATTATTGGCTCGTCAGCACTTATTGGCGGTGCGGTGGTGTTAGTTACCAAACTGGGCGCCTCATTACTTTTATTGTTTGCTTTGTTTACATTTTGGGGAGGGTTTAGTGATAAAGCCGTTACCATGACTCAGCAGCACTTTATTACTTTAGCCATTGGTATTGGCGTATTTGGCAGTTTTGTATTTAAAGAGTGGAGTAAATTTAAAAACCGTAAAATTAAATTTATGAAAGCGCTGAGCGATAATCTGTACTTTAAAAACCTAGATAACAACGCCGGTGTTTTTCATACACTAATAGACGCCGCCGAAGAAGAAGACATTAAAGAAGCCCTACTCGCTTATTCATTTTTACTAAAATCTAAAAATGGCTTAAGTGCTCACGCACTTGATGAGCAGATAGAGACGTGGTTTAAAAGCAAGTATCAATGCGAGCTAGATTTTGAAATTAGCGACGCGCTTGAAAAGCTTGAACGTATGCATTTAGTAACTTGCACAAACACCCTATATAATGCGGTAAATCTAGAGCGCGCAAAAGCCATATTAGATGAGCGCTGGGATAGCCTATTTCAATATAACTAAGCAACTCCTTACTTAACAAAAAAGCAGCTGACACTTCAGCTGCTTTTTACGTTATTACCTAATTGGTAATTAGCTAAGCTGTTTGCTGCTTTTTAAATTTTGCATGCACTAATTTATAAAGTGCTGGTAAAATTAACAATGTGAGCAAAGTGGATGACATAATTCCACCTACCACCACGGTTGCCAAAGGCCGTTGTATTTCAGCGCCAGTACCGGTATTTAGCGCCATAGGTATAAAGCCTAAACTTGCCACAAGCGCGGTCATTAGCACTGGGCGTAATCGCTGCAATGCCCCGCTGTGTATTGCATAATATAAGCTTAACCCCTCATTTCGTAATTGCTTAATGAACGACAACATCACTACACCGTTTAATACCGCAACTCCACTTAGCGCAATAAACCCCACACCCGCTGAAATAGAAAGCGGCATATCTCGTAGCAATAATGCCAATACCCCACCGGTCAGTGCCAGTGGTACACCACTGAATATAATGAGTGAATCACGCAGCGATCCAAAAGCACTATAAAGTAAGCCAAAAATAAGCAATAAAGTCACAGGCACTACCAACGACAAACGCTTACTCGCCGATTGTAATTGCTCAAACGTACCGCCGTATTCAAGCCAATAACCGCTGGGTAGGTTAAGTTGTGCGTTCATAGTCGCTTGGGCATCTCTTACAAAGCTGGCTAAATCGCGTCCTGTTACATTCGCTGTTACTACCACATTGCGCTTGCCGCTTTCGCGATTTATTTGATTAGGGCCTTTTTCAATACTAATTGTAGCCACTTCTCCAAGCGGTACAAATGCAAGCTCAGGGTTACTACTTTTAGGTAACGCAATAGGTAAACGCGCAAGCACAGAGATATCATCAGACCAACGCTTATCTAAGCGTACTAATAACGAAAAGCGCTTATCACCCTCATAAATTAGCCCTGTTTGCACCCCACCAACAGCAGCGGCAAGGGTTTGTTGAATGTCGTTTACGGTTAATCCTAATAGCGCCATATGATCTCGCATTGGGGTAACAGACAGTGTAGGCAAGCCCTCCATTTGCTCTAAACGAACATCAGTAGCACCGGTAATATTTCGCATTAAACCAGTGGCTTTTTCGCCAAACTGTTTAAGTGTGGCTAAATCGTCACCGTAAATACGCAGCGCTACATCGGCACGCACACCGGCAATTAACTCGTTAAAGCGCATTTCTATAGGCTGGGTAAATTCATAGTTATTACCCGGTACCTCATTCACACGATGACGAATTTGCTGCACTAACGCGTCTTTACTTAGTGACGGATCTGGCCATTGCTCACGCGGCTTTAACATTAAAAAAGTGTCGGCAACATTAGGTGGCATAGGATCGCTGGCTACATCCGCGGTGCCAATCTTTGAAAATACGTTTGCAATTTCAGGTTGCTCTAATAAAGCCTGCTCCAACTGCTTTTGCATTTGCACCGATTGTTCAATACCGGTGCCAGTAATACGCAGCGCATGCATTGCAATGTCACCTTCATCTAGCTGCGGTAAGAATTCGGCGCCCATATTTTTAACTTTAAAGCCAAGCACTAATACCAAAACAGTAGCAATACTCACCATCAGCCACGGTAATTTAAGCGATAAGTTAAGCAGTGGCTTGTAGATTTTTTTAACGCCACGCATTACTGCGTTTTCGCTTTCATCTACTTTACCACGCACAAATACGGCAATAGCCGCCGGCACAAAGGTGACAGCAAAAATAAGTGCACCTATTAACGCGGCAACCACGGTAAACGCCATAGGCTGAAACATTTTGCCCTCAACACCACTGAGCGCAAATAGCGGTAAATACACCAACATAATAATTAAAATACCAAATACTGCGGGGCTAAACACTTCTTTGGTGGCTGAAGTTACAACCTCTAAACGCTCACTGAGCGTAAGTAAGCGACCATGTTTATGTTGAGCCATCCCTAATTGACGAAGGCAGTTTTCAACCACAATCACCGCGCCATCAACAATTAATCCAAAATCGATTGCACCTAAGCTCATTAAGTTACCCGAGACTCGATTGCCCACCATGCCTGTAATAGCAAATAGCATACTGAGCGGAATAACCATGGCGGTAATAAGCGCACCAGTGATATTCCCAAGCAATAACAACAGAATGACGATGACCAATACCGCACCTTCAAACAGGTTTTTTTGTACTGTGGCGATGGTTTTATCAACCAGATTGGTGCGGTCATAAACAGGCTCAATAATAACCCCTGCAGGTAAACTTTTTTGTACTTGTATAAGCTTATCAGCCATGGCTTTGGCAACCACACGGCTATTTTCACCAATTAGCATCATCGCCGTGCCTAATACGGTTTCCTCGCCATTATAAGTAGCCGCGCCAGTTCTGAGTTCTTTTCCTAAGTATACATTTGCCACGTCTTTAATTCGTACAGGAGCATCATCACGCTTAGCAATAACGGTGTTTGCTATATCCGCTAATGTTTTTAATTGCCCAGGGGAGCGCACTAAATATTGGCCGTCAAAGCGCTCTATATAACCGGCTCCGCGATTGCTGTTATTAAGCTCAAGTGCACTAATAACATCGTTGATTGTTAGCTTATAAGCGATGAGCTTTTCTGGTATGGGCGCAACTTGGTACTGGCGCTCAAAGCCACCTTGGCTATTTATTTCGGTTACGCCTTTTACTTTTAAAAGCTGCGGACGAATAACCCAGTCTTGTAAAGTACGTAAATCTTCGGCGCTGTAAGGCATACCATCACTTTTTAACGCATCGGGTTTTGCATGCACGCTATAGGTAAATATTTCACCTAAACCACTGGCAATAGGTCCAAGGTTTGGCTCAACATTATTAGGTAAATCGGCGCGAATACTTTGAATACGCTCACCAATTTGTTGACGCGCCCAATAAATATCGGTGCCTTCATCAAAAATAATGGTTACTTGAGAAAGCCCATAGCGAGAAAGCGAACGGGTATAATCAAGCTTAGGAATACCCGCCATCGCTGTTTCGACTAAGTAAGTGATACGCTGCTCAACTTCAAGCGGCGTAAAACCAGGCGCTTTAGAGTTAATTTGCACTTGTACATTGGTAATATCGGGTACAGCATCTACCGCTAAGTTTTGGATGTTATACACACCAAACCCAGCAAATAAAAATGTTAGTGCCAGTACCATCATGCGGCGTTTAACCGCAAAAGAAACAATCCAGTTAATCATGGTACCTCCTAGTGTGCGTGACTTGCGCCGCTTTTTAAAATGTCGGCTTTGATCACATAGCTATTGGTTGTGACGTACTCGCTACCTGGGCTTAAACCCGCGATCACTTCAACCCACTCGCTACTTTTTGCGCCTAAAGTAACAGGGCGTACTTCAAATACACTATTTTTACGCACAAACACACTCGTCATACCATTAAACTCTTGAATAGCCTCAGGCTTTACACGCACGCGGGCATTAACTTTATCGATACTGACATCACTATTAACATGCATACCTGGACGCCAATGACCATCTGGGTTATTAAGCTCAATACGGGCACGTGCAATGTGCCCGCCAGTCATCATAGGTGCTATAAAAAACACCTTACCTTGGGCATTTAAATGATGATGTAAATCGTAAACGATAGCGCTTTGACCAATGGCTAGGTTTTCAATATTTTCAGGAAAGGCTGAGAGCTCAACCCATACTTTATCAAGGTTCACGACTTGCATTAGCGCACGAGCACTTGCCAGTTCGCCACGCTTTAAATATTGTTCGGTTACTACACCGCTAATAGGGCTTTTAATGCTGTAGTTTTGCAAAGTTTCGCGATTGGTGACGCTGGCCAGTACATCGCCTTTTTGAACGGTTTGACCAATACTGACAAAAATATCGCTGATCAATCCGGTATATGGCGCCATAATTTCTACTGTGCCATGCTGTGTCGGTGCAATAACACCAAACAGCGTGTCGGAAATATCAACCTCGCCACTTTGTGCTATCTCTGTTTTAATGCCCGCACCTTTAATTGCTCGCTCGCTAAGCACAGTTTGGCCTTCGTGCTGAGAGTACTCAAAGCTAACGCGCTCACCTTTATAATTAGCAGTAATCAAAAGCTCAAACGAATGTGGCTCATTTATCGATTGCTTGCTAACAAGGTAGCCATTCTCACGGGTAAATTGTATTTTTTGTGGCGCTTCTACTAAGCGTTTTAAGTTCATTTCTATACTTAAATCGCTTATATCTACCGGCTGTTTTTGCTCATAACCATATACGCGCAGCTCAACTTTACCTGCCAATTCTTGCAGCTTTAACTCAAGAGTGAGCTTTTCGTTAGTTAATAAAAAGCCGCCGTGTGGACCTTGTTTTTGGGTTTGCTCTGTTTGGTCATGTTCTGCTGAGGCAAATACATGTGTGCTTGTTAAGCTAGCTACAAACGAGAGAAATACTAATAATGCGATAAAAGTGTTGTTCATGATTGAAAAGTCTCAGTTAAAGATTGGCCAGTTAAACGCTCAAGTGCGAGATGGGTCTGATATAACGCTGCATATGTGTTAATCAACGCGCGTTTAGAGTCAAAAAGAGCTTGTTGAGCATCGAGCAATTGCAACACCGAAATTTGTCCGCGTTGATAGCTTTTTAAACTTTGCTCAATGAGTGTTTGGGCTTGGGGAATAACTTGTCCAGATAACAACTGTGCCTGTAATGTCTTACCTTGGTAATAGGCATACAAAGTACGAACTTGCTGACGTAATTGAACCCGAAACAGTCCTTGCTGCTCACGTAACAATGCTAACTGACTGTTAGCTGCTTCAATATTACCGCTATTTGAGTTACTCAATTGCAACGGCATTGAAAACGAAAACAGCAACGAACTGGTATTGTTTTGCTGGTTGTAGCTCACGCCTGCACCTATATTAATATCGCTTTGCCCATTAGCTTTTTGCAGCGTTAAGTTGGCCGCTTGCTGTAAGTATTGCTGCTGTAACATAGCAAAATCAGGCGCTTGGTTAACCGCATCAAGTAACCCTTGCTCAGAGCTAAGCGGCATTAATGTATTAATATTTCCCGCTAAATTCGTGTAATCATGTTGCTCACTCCACAGCTCATTGAGCGATAAACGTGCTCGCTCAAATTCACTATTTAGCCTAGCTTTATCAAGCTCAACTTGGCTAAGCGCATAACGCATGCGGGTTACATCCGCTTGCGATACAGCGCCGGCATCAGCTCGCTGCTTTATTGCTTTAAGTGCTTGGCTTACAACCTGATGTCGTTCGCTATTGAGAGAAAGTAAAGTTTGAAATTTAAGCGCCTCGTAATACCGCTCACCAGTGGTTGCCAATAAGGCTAAACGAGTATTTTGATATTGTATTGCTTGGGCTTTAATGTTTGCCGTAGCGTAACTTATACGGCTTTGGCGTTTATCTCCAAGCTCTATAAGCTGGCTAAATGCCAAGGTTATTTCAGCGTCTTGCACACCACGTGCATCGTTTGTCCCCAGCAGATTTTCAGCTTCTATATTTAAGATAGGGTTAGGCGAAAGTGCAGCTTGAGATTTAAGCGCGCTGAGTATTTTTTGATGATAAGGGTAGCGTTTTAATAGCGGATTTTGTTGCTCGGTATTTATCAACGCTTGTTTTAGAGTTAGTGTTTTAACATTTGCAAACGCACTAAAAGCAGGCAGCGTGCACAGCATCACCACCAACATAATTGATTTTTTATTCATATAGCTTGTCCGTTTTTAATAAACAGAGTTCACTTGCAAACCATTCACAACCTACGCAAAAGATAGCGACAGTGTAAATTGCTCAGCAATCTAAACATGCCTATAACGGCCCATAAAACACTTATGTGTAGGCAGCTAAAAGCACTGTAATTAATTGAAATTAAATTAAGAACTAGCTAAATGAATTCGGTGGCGGTACGTCTGGTGGATAATGTAAGCCGTGATAGCATATCGCTAAAGTTGGTTTACTTTTCTCGGGAGTTATTGAGTGATTTGAGCTGTGGCTATAACCACTGTGGCAATGCTGGTGAGCATGTATTTCTGTTGTTGGGGCATTATCGCTATCATCAGCAGATGAACCTAGTTGCGATAATGAGCTATTTACGTGGTCAACGTCTTCTTGTAAATGGTACGCGGCGCCGTCACAGCTTATAAAGCTATGCACAAGCACAAGTAACATTACAATTAAAAAACGATTTGAACGCACAGTTAAACGAATTCCCTATTGAAACACACGATTAGATAAGCTCATTACTCATCTAAATATTATTTTCTTCAATACTGTACCTGAAAACATCAAAAAAAGTAATGCAGCAAAATAAAATTTTATTTCATTCAATCTTATTTTGCTGCAAAAAGCCGCTAACAAATGTTAGGGGTCAATATTAACCGTTATTAAGCAACCGCTTGTTCTAAAATTTCACGGCTTTCTTTTAACGTAATAGCTTGGTTTTCTCCAAGGGCAACCATGCCATGCGCTTCAAGCTTGCCAATAATATTATCAATGGCAGCCGCTTTGTCATCACCATGCTCAGTAAGCTCAGTGGCTACGTCAAGGCTGTGGTAAAACGCTTCAATCGCTTGAATTGTTTGCTCTGCTAAATCATCTGTTTGTGCAAGACCAAATACGTTTTTACCCATTTGTTCTAGTTTTGCTTTTTTAACTGTAAATTGGTTGCGCAGTAAAGAAGGCTGAACAATAGCCAGTGAGCGGGCATGATCAACACCATAGGCGGCTGTTAATTCATGACCAATCATATGGGTTGCCCAATCTTGCGATACGCCAGAACCAATTAAGCCATTAAGTGCTTGGTTAGCTGCCCACATAAGATTTGCACGCCATGCATCGTCTTGGTTTTCAAAGTTATCACCCAATGTTTTAAGCGCTTTTAACAGTGCCTCTGCGTAACCTTCTTGAACAAGTGCACCTTCTGGGAATGTTAGGTACTGCTCACAAGTATGTACCCATGCATCTACTAAACCATTTACAAGCTGGCGCTGTGGTAATGTTTTCATTACATCAGGGTCCATAATGGCAAATTTTGGTAATACCTCTGGAGATGCAAACGGTAGTTTTTGCTTTGTTGCTTCTTTGCTTACTACTGAATTTTGATTAGACTCAGAACCCGTTGCAGGCAATGTAAGCACCGCACCAATAGGTAATGCGCTGGTAATTGTGTGCTTACCTGTAGGGATATCCCAACCTTCGCCATCATATACAGCAGATGCTGCAATGTATTTAACGCCGTCAATTACAGAGCCGCCGCCAACACCTAATACGAAATCGATGTCTTGTTCTTTACAAATTTTTACTGCTTGGTCTAGCACTTCAATTGTTGGGTTAGCACCTACGCCCGAAAACTCTACCCAATCAAAACCTTCAAGTGCTGCTGCAACTTCATCGTACACGCCGTTCTTTTTAATAGAGCCGCCACCGTACACAACTAATACTTTTTGATCTTTTGCGATCAAATCAGTAAGCGCGGCAATTTGTTGCTGACCAAATTGAATTAAAGTGGGATTTACGTAGCTAAATTTCATTATTTTGCTCCTAAAGGGGACGGTTAATTACTAAGCACTTTATCAATTCTTAAATAAATAAAGTGTTGATGGATGCATAATAATGGCATAGCGCATATATAAAAAGCCTAATAGCTACCAAAAGCTTGCCTAAAACTGTCAGCGTTGTTATTTTACGCCAAATACCGTTAATTTAAGCCGCTCTTATGACGACCATCGCCACTTTGTTACAACAATACGCAGAGCACAATAAGTTGCTCAGCTTTGAAGGTACCATGGAAACAATTATTCCAGGGGTGTACTTTCATCGCGCCACCAAAAGCTCAGCGCGTCAGCCGCTTATTTATAATTCAGGTATTATTATTGTTGGCCAAGGACATAAAATTATTCACTTCCCTGAGCATCAAATACAGTATGGCGCAGGCGATTATTTAGTACTGGGAGTGCCAGTACCACTAGAATGTGAAGCGTTTACTGATAACGATTTACCAGTAATGGGGATAGCAATTGATATAAGCCCAGCCATGCTGCACAAACTGGTTAACCAAATGATGCAACATAAGCCTATTTTAACTCCTTTAACACAAAGCGGAGCCGTACAAAGCGCCACTTTAGATTTAGCTATGGAGCAAGTTACCCATCGACTGTTAACAGTGTTAAACAATCCGCTTGAGGCTGAGATATTTGGTGACGATATAGTTAAAGAATTAGTATATAGGGTGCTGTGTGGCCCTCAAGGCAACACTTTAATTGGACTTGCAATGCACGATGGCCATTACGCACGCATAGCGCGTACTTTATCAACATTACATAGTGACTACGCAAACCCTATTACCGTAGAGCACTTAGCTGAAGAAGTGAATATGAGCGTGTCATCTTTTCATCGTGCCTTTAAACAAGTTACATTTGAATCCCCTTTGCAGTATTTAAAAAAAGTACGTTTAGCTAAAGCAAAAGAATTAATAACCACCTCTGGCAGTAAAGCAAATGAGGCCGCATTTAAAGTAGGTTACACCAGTGCGTCACAATTTAGCCGTGAGTTTAAACGCCATTTCAACAAAACCCCCAGTGAAATACATGTGTAATTAAAACTAACTTACTTTTGCGCAAGTCATTATTTAAATACTTTATCATTAGACTTTGTTAATATGGCTTAAAAGTATTCGTCTACTTAGTGATGATACATTGTACGATAAAGACAAGGAGTTTTTAGCATGTTAGGCGCTCAGGTGGTTAGGTTTAGCATTTTTATATGCGCTTTTGCTATGCTATTTAGTAGCGTTACTTATGCGCAAGAGCGTTGTCAGCTCAGCTCAAGAGCAACCAATACTTCGGTGTCTTTATCCAAAGAAGTTGCCTCAAATATTAAACTTAAAAATGGTATTAATCATCTTGAATTAAGCTGTAACTTAAAGCAAGGCGGGGTATTTTCATTTACTCGCCCTGCACTTAAAGACTTTTCGTGGCAGCAAAATTCAGCATATAAAACACCTTTAAAAACCAATCAGATGGCAATTTTAATGGACCCAGGCGTTTTTACTGCACAGCTTATGATTACCACTTCTGCGGCTTATACCCCACGCTTTACTTGGTCAGATACACAGCCTTTTGTCGAAAAAATTCAACGCTACAACCTTATTTTTGGCATTTTTTATGGTCTTTGCGCCACGCTTATTTTTTATGCACTAATTATAGGTCACGGCATAAAAGACCCTCTTTTTAAACTGTATGGCATTTATATTTTTTGCATCGCTAGCTTTATATTCTTTCAAGAAGGACAGCCTTATTTATTTAAACAACAGCACTACTCTGCGTACGTTAGCCATTTTTATACGTTAAGTATCGGTTTAACTATAGTGAGTGCCACATGGTTTATGAGCGCTATATTGGAGCTACCTAAATACTTTCCTAAGATAAGTAATACACTAAAAGTAGCCGCCTTATGCGTACTGACTTTATGCTTACAAAAAATAGCGCTCGATCTACCACTTATAACCAATATTACCTCTGCAGTAACAGGCTATTTATCATTATTTATTGTCATCACTATTTTTATCCTCAGCGCCATACAAACAAAGTACGGTGTTAATGAAGCAAGCTTGGTATTTATAGCACTGGCAAGTGTGTGTATTAGTATGATTTTTAGGGTACTACTAACCGATTACAGCCCGTTCATTCAACGCTATGGATTTGTTATTGCGTTTACAATTGAATCTTTATTACTTGCTATTGCAGTCGGTAGACGAATTCAAAGATTGAGTTATGCAAAAAAACAGGCTGAACGACACGCTAACTTTGATCATTTGTGCCATATATACAATCGTCGCGGATGGAGCTTAAAAGCAAACGACTTACTGGCAGAGCATAAGCAACGAGGAGGCGTTTTGTGCTTTTTATACATAGATTTAGACCGTTTTAAAGCAATTAATGATACTTATGGTCATGATGTGGGCGACAAAGTACTGTGCAAAGTTGCAGAGTCTCTTAGTCAACATATGCGCAGTGAAGATGCCGTTGGTCGCTTAGGGGGTGATGAATTTGTGGCCATGGCATTGTTTAATAGCAACGAAAAAATTAATCAGCGAGTTAACACCTTAGAACAAAAATTAAACCAGTTAACTATAGAGCATCAGGGCCATACCATTTCTATTTACGCCAGTGTTGGGCAAACTAGCTATACTCAGCCACCCGATAACTTAGACACAGTTTTAAAAGCAGGTGATGAAGCAATGTATAAACAGAAATTGCAAAGAAAGGCAAAGCAAGCTGAAAAAATAGTAGTAGCCGCCGTTTAAAAGCATAAAAACGTGAGCTAGCCAGTAAGGCTAGCTCTGCTATAGCCTTAGCTTAACCCTTTTTAAATAGAACCTCAGGATTAACCATAGTTTTCATTTCGAGCACGTTACCGTTAGGATCTTCAATAAAAAACGTTTCTTGTTCAAACTCATCACCAACAAAACGACGGTAAGGTTTATCTAAATATTCAAGCCCGGCATCAGCAATACGCTGCTTTAATCCTTGAAACTCACTTTCTGATAAATGAATACCAAAGTGTGGAACAGCCACTGCCCCCATATCAACATCATGACGTACCGTAGGTAAACGCTCAACACTTTGATGTAGAGTTAATTCGTTACCCCAAAAATCAATGTCTACCCATCGTCCCGCTTCACTATTGCCGGTTTTACAGCCGAGTACGTCACAGTAAAACGTTTTCGCTTTTTCAAGATCGCCAGCGGGGATAGCCAGATGTAAACAGTTAGACATAAATTACCTTAGGTTATAACTTTTAATATATGAAATATGCTGCATTATACATAATTTGCAATTTATAGAACATTAACAGTGTTATTTTTAGTCATTCATTGCATATCGCTAATTTTCAACAGTAATAATTCACCTTTTAGCTGTGGTTTATCGATTTTAGTCTTAAATATCAGTTTTTAACTATTAAAGCTAAAACTGATACATTATGATGTGCGCGCCATGACTAAATTCATACTTTTAAAATTCATCACCTTTTTTATCGGCTGCTTGTCGTGTTTTTTAATGCATACCACACTCGCATTGCCTATTGTTGTATCAGCAGGTTTAACGGGGCTTATCGGTTCATTTATTCCATTCCCTGCAGATTACAAAAACCATCCCTATGCAGCTATTTATGCAGGCAGTTTTGCCGGTATGTGCTCCACTAGTTTAATTAATGAATACTGGGAGATTGCGATTATTTCTGCCATTGGTGCTGTTTTATACACACTCACCATTAATGTATTTGCGGGGTTTGGCGGACGATTAGGTAGCATTGCATTTGCTAGCGTCGCCTTATTTGTTTTGGCCAAGGAGTTAGTAATATGACGCTTATTTATCCGCTACTTGCTTTGCTAGGGGCGTTTTTAACCTTTTACTTGGCTAAACATAATCGCTTTGATGGGATCCGAGCCTCTGCAGCTCTATCGATTATTGCCTATTTGATTTTTGCGCAGCTGAGCCTTAACGCTGAGCTATATAGCATCGTCTTTTTTGGCGGCACATTTATTGGAATGAGTGCTCCCCACCGTTTTGGTGTGTATACGCTTGCCAGTTCAGCAATTATATTTTCACTGTTTTTTGCCTATCTAGTGCCTATTCTTGATGGTTTTGGTGGCGCTTTGGGAATTAGTGCATTTCTATCTGTGTGTATTTGCCATGTATTTATTTTACTTGGCGCACCACGCAGTAAAAAAACTAACATTTAAACGTTTTCTTGAATAAAAATTCAATAAAATCTTACACCTATTAAATTGTATAAAAATAACCCATGTTTTTTTGATCAACACTGTTAATAGCTTCGTAGTATTCACAAAGCTGTAACACTGTAACATTCGATTAAAGGAACAATTATGAATAAAGTATTTAAGCTCGGTGCTATCATACTTCCCTTGTTACTTATTCAAGGCTGTAGTAGTGATGACGATAACAACGCTCCAGTAACTGTAGACCCACAACCTGCCGTCTCAGTCTTTGACGCCGCACAGGACTCTGAAGAGTTCACCACTCTTGTTGCAGCACTAGAAGCAACCGGTCTAGATGAAACTCTCGATGATTTAACTACCAGCTATACTGTATTTGCCCCTACCGATGATGCATTCGCATTATTAGGCGAAGAGACCATTAATAGCTTATTAGCTGATACCGACACCCTAAGTTCTATTTTAACTTATCATGTGATCGCTGGCAGAGTAGACGCGCAAACAGCTATTGGCTTAGCGGGTAGCACTGTTGAGACTGTTAACGGGCAAAACATTGCTTTATCTTTAAATGGTGAGAATTTATTAGTAAATACCAGCACAGTAACAATGACCGACATTGTGACCGACAACGGAATCATTCATGTTATTGACGCGGTGCTCACGCCAAAAACAGTGCCAGAAACAGCACCAACTAATAATATCATTGAAACAGCTCAACAAGCTGGCAATTTTAGTACATTACTTGCAGCTCTTGATGCTGCATCCCTTACTTCAGCACTTGCCGATGAATCATCAGAATTTACCGTATTTGCCCCTACGGATGCTGCATTCGAGGCAATTGGTAGCAACTTTTTAAACACGTTACTGGCTAATCCCACCGTTTTAGCCGATATTTTGAAGCAGCATGTGCTTGTAGGATCAGTTGATTCTGTTACTGCAATGTCTCTTAACGGTCAATCAGCAGAAACGCTACTTGGCAATACCCTTCCAGTGGCGATAAACGCAGAAACAAACATGCTATCGTTTGGCGGAGCCAATATTGTAGTAAAAGATATTATGACCACTAATGGTGTCATTCATGTAATTGATTCGGTTATTATTTCTGATGTTACTTTACCTCAAAGTACTAACACAATTGCTGACATAGCGAGCGCTGATGGTAACTTTACGACTCTTCTCGCGGCTCTAACAGCAACAGGCTTAGATACACTAGTTGCCGACCCAGATAATACTTTTAGTGTATTTGCTCCTACAGACGCTGCATTTGCTGCACTCGGTCAGGATACAATTAATGCGCTACTGGCTGATACTGATACGCTTCGTGATATTTTGCTGTACCATGTTTTTCCTGACGCAACAGTTTTATCAGATGACGCAGTAAGTATTGCCAATAGTAACAGCAACAAGATAGAAATGGCCAATGGCGACATGGCAGCTATTTCTTATGTAGACAGCTCACTATTTATCAATGATTCGGCAATCACAGAGGCAAATGTAACCGCCAGTAACGGCGTTATTCATGTATTAAATAAAGTGATTATGCCACCGGCAGAAGTTGGGACTCCGACTAAAACAATTGCTACTGTGGCTACTGAAACACCCGCATTATCTACTTTGGTCACTGCACTACAAGCAGCATCACTAGTAGATACCTTTAACGATACCACTCAATCATTTACGGTATTTGCACCAACAAATGCTGCATTTAGCAAAATTCCTACGGCTGATTTAGAGGCTTTATTGGCTGACACTACAGCACTAACAGGTGTACTGACTCAACATGTTTTAGGTGCTCAAGTAGGCAGTACTGATGCGTTTGCAGCGAATGGTAAAACGGTGACCACCCTTGCTGATAACATGCTAAGTGTAAACGTTGTAGACTTTACCAGCACAGAAAACACAGCAACAGACAGCATTGCTTACGATTCAACTAATAATCGTTTAGTAACGGGTATGGCCGACGCCATGCCAGGCAAAACAGTTTATGTATTTGATAATGATTTAGGCGAGGCAATGAGCACGTGTGAAGCAGCTTGTGCAACAACGTGGCCACCGGTTCTTGGTACTGCAGCATCAATTGAAAATGTGCCAGGTTTATCGTTAATTGCTCGCTCAGATGACAGCATGCAAGTCACTTATCTTGGTCGTCCTTTATATACCTTCTCAGGTGATACGGCAGCAGGTCAGAATAATGGCCAAGCTGTGAACGATATTTGGTGGCAAGTAAGCTTACCGGCTACATCATTACAAGTAGCGGGTAGCAATGTAACAACTACTGATATTTATACCAGTAATGGGGTTGTTCACTTAATAGATACAGTAATCACAACGGCCAAATAAATTAAGTTTTACTGTGAGATAAGCCAGGAGTGATGCTATTTACTCCTGGCTTTTTTATTCAAAAATAGGCTTACTTATTAATACCTTGAGAGCTTGTTGGGTAACCAAAGACTACTTTTAACTTTGCTTTTAATCCCTTTGCTCTGTAGGTACTTTTAAAGAGATGTTGCCACTGATGAAAGGTAATTTTGATTGGATTATTACTGTGTAGTTGGCCAATAATTCCGTATTTACAAGGCTTGTTTTCATCCTCTTCTACATATGTGCCAAATAACTTATCCCAAACAATTAGTACCCCTGCAAAGTTTTTATCTAAGTAACCATTGTTAATAGCGTGATGAACCCGATGATGTGATGGAGTATTAAATACGCTTTCAAACCAACCCAGCTTTTTTACCACTTGGGTGTGAACAAAAAATTGATATGCCAAATTAAGGGCAACCACAGCAAAAACAATCACAGGCTCAAAACCAAGTAATATCATAGGCATCCAAAACAGCCACATGCCCGCAAGCGGATACATTAAACTTTGTCTAAACGCAGTAGTAAAATTCATTTTTGTAGAGCTATGATGTACGACATGAGCGGCCCATAACCAATGTATATGGTGTGATGCACGATGAAACCAATAATATAAAAAGTCTTGCAATACAAAGGCACCTAATATGGTCAGTACCGTCAATTCAATATCAAATAACCGAAACTGATACAGCCAGTAAAAAAACGGCATTAGTACAATTAACGCAATAGCATCAGCACCTTGGTGTAATAAAGCCAGTAACGCATTGGCAAAGCTGTCTTTTATATCGTAGTAACGCCTAAATTTAATAAACTCAATAGCAACAAACAGTAAAAAAATAGGGCTCAGTGCAAGTAAAATAATTTCAATGCTCATACAACACGCTCCTGAAAGTAACGGGCTATTTTTTTAAGTGCCTGACTAACATCTTTTTTTATAAAAAAAGCCAGTATAAAATCGGGTAGCCATAAAGGTGCAACGCAGCGAATATGGTAATTAACCTCAGTGAGCGATGGTTCTTTGTTATTAGCATTTAAGTAAATATCACCACTATGCTGTGCAACGGGCTTGCTGCCTATAATACAGTAACTAATATGACTGTTATCTGCAGCTATTATTTGCTCTTTAAAGGTAGTGCCTTGCATTTTAATTTCTCTAATCGTGCCTTTCCCGCCAGTTATTTCACCCGGCTCTTGTGGTGTTAGTAGTGTAAAGTGGGCATTAAAAAACCGTCCTAAATCGGCATGTGCTAGTAATACGCTGCGTATTTGCTCAGGCGTTGCTGCCACTGTACGCTTAACCTTTATTTTTACCATGACCTTCACCCTATTATTTTTATAGATCACTAGCATATAAAAATATGCCGTGGCAAACTTGCGATTAGATGACTATTTTTTAGCTTTAGGCGACAAATGAAAACCTTAGCCGATCATTACTTTTGTAGCTGTTTGGATTATCTTGAAGCCAAGGGCTTAGATAGCCAAGTGGCTTTAAGCGCTATTGATTTTAACGAGTATACCAATAAACAGTCACAACAATTGGCGCCGCGTATCAGCTTAAAAAGCTACAATGCGTTGCTTGGCTATGCACAACAGGCGTTAAACGATCCCTTATTTGGCTTTGAATTAGGAAAACAAATACGCACCGCTGATTTTGGTGTATTGGGGTATTTAATTGAATCGAGTACTAATTTAGCCAGTGCTATTACTGCACTACTTAATTACGACAGCCTAGTGGCTAATATTGGTCGCGCCAAGTTTGAGCAACAAAAAACACGGTGTAAAGTAACCTGGGTAGCCGATCCGCAATGTAGTTCACAGGCTGTTTTACGAAATATGACCGCTTGGGTCAGCGTGGTACGCCAACTACTTAATCCTGAGCTTTCACCTAGCTGTGTGTATTTTTCAACACACTTTTCAAACACCGAACAACACAGATTAACTAATTGGTTTAATTGCCCAGTAAAAGCTGGAGCTAGCTTTAATCAAATCGAGTTTCCAAGTAATTACTTAACCCTGCCCTTTAAAACCGATAATAGCCAAATCAACGCAATGCTTAAGCAAATGTCAGAGCAACAGCTATCCCAGTTTAAAAGTCAGCAGTTATTATCAGAAAAAATTAATCATATTTTAATGTCAAAACACGACTTACAAGATTGCTCTTTACTTAGGACAGCTGCGGCCTTAAATATGACGCCACGCACAGTACAGCGCCATCTAAAAAAAGAAAAAACCACGTTTGCCGCGTTGCTTGAAGCAGAGCAAAAACGACGTTTATTAACTTATATTCCCCACTATTCATTAAATAAAATCGCATTTATGCTGGGATTTAACGATCAAAGCTCTTTTAATCGTGCTTTTAAGCGCTGGTATCATTGCTCACCTCGCCAATTTATAAAAAACAATAATTAAACATTCCATTTACTTAAAAAACACACTTACCATATACCTTTTTACTAATTTTATTTACACTAGCCTCATGATATTGCTTTAAAGACAATTATTTATGCTTTTGCGTATGATGTTAACTGTTTTTGTATTGATTTTTTATAGTGCGTTCTGCAACGCCACTCCTGTTACCTTTATCGCTGAAGATTTACCGCCTTATCATTTTAAAAACCCTCAAGGTGAAACACAGGGCGCGCTGGTCGATATAGCTAAAGCAGTATTAAAAGGCACCGCTTTAACCGCAAAGTTTGAAATAATGCCGATGGCGCGCATGTTTCAACAGCAACGAGCCAATCCTAATGCCATTATGCTGTCACTGCTAAAAACACCAAACAGGCATCATCAATTTAAGTGGTTGGGTAAAGTTTACTTTGCAGACGCATACCTAGTTAGCTTACGCAGCCATAAAGATGAAGTGATTCATTTAAACTTCGCTAAAGAATACAAAGTAGCTACGATCCGCGGCTACTCTGCGCAGGCCTATTTAGAAGCCAAAGGTTTTACTGAAAATGAAAACCTAGTATTAGTCAGTTATTACCAGCAACTCTGGAAAATGCTATATAAAGATCGCATCGACTTTGTTGTTACTAATACGCTCACACTTGAAAACGAATTAAAACGTACTGGGCTCGACCCTAATTTAATTTCAAAACGCATCCATTTAGATGAGTTACCCTCTTCTTTGCATTTTGCAGCCAGTAATCAGCTTGACTCACACACAGCAAAAATTATTAGCGATAGGTTAAATGCCATCAAGGAAAGTGGTGAATATCAGCAAATTTTAAATAAATGGCAACTTCCTATGCCAAAAAACCTTTAATACTCAGCGGGCAAAGTATTCTGTGCTAGATAATTTTTTAATGAGATAAACAAAGGTGCGGGCAAGTCATTAATATCGCACCAACGCCACTGTAAACATTTGTGAGGCTCTTTATTTATAACCTCTCCACCTTCATAGTCTGCTTGCACATATAAGGTAATATAATGTTTGTTCTCTGCGCTAAAAATATCGTTGGTAAAATCGAGTTTACGAATATTAGTGACATTGAGCCCTGTCTCTTCTACTACTTCACGCACAGCGCATTGCTCAACCGTTTCGCCAAATTCTAAATGCCCTCCAGGGGTTGCCCACGTATTTGCGCCATGTACGCCTATCCGCTCACCGAGTAAAATTTTATTATCATGCATTACTATTACTGCAACGCCTACTCTGACCATTTGATTCATTCTTATATCCATTTACTCTTCATTAATTACTGAAACATTTTACATTAGTTGGAACTTTTTAGTTCTATACAATCATTACGTTGGCCAAAAACTAAAAGCATCGCTTACTATTTAACCGACCATAGTCGAATATCACTGCTGCTAAAAAGCGCTTAGTTTAGTTAGATTAAATTTGACTCAGGAGCCTTTATGTCAGGTGAATATAAACAACATTACAACGAATTTAAACAAGACCCGGCAGCGTTTTGGTTATCGCAAAGTAAACGCCTTCCTTGGTACAAGGCTCCAGAAACAGCATACACACAAGATCAAGAAGGACTGCACCACTGGTATGCAGACGGCCAACTTAACAGCTGCTTTTTAGCCGTAGATCAGCATGTCATCGCTGGGCATGGTAATGAAACAGCGTTAATTTATGACTCACCTGTTACCAATAGCAAACGCAGTTATAGCTATTTACAACTGCAGCAAGAGGTCGCTAAATTTGCAGGGGTGATGCAGTCTTTAGGAGTGACTAAAGGCGACCGCGTAGTGATTTATATGCCCATGATCCCCGAAGCCGTAATTGGTATGTTGGCATGTGCCCGAATTGGCGCTATTCATTCTGTTGTATTTGGCGGTTTTGCAGCGCATGAATTAGCGGTACGGATTGATGACGCCAAGCCCAAATTGGTACTCAGTGCCTCCTGCGGTGTAGAAGTTAATACTGTAATTGAGTACAAAGAATTACTCGATAACGCGGTTGAAGCTGCTAGCTATAAAGTTGAACACTGTATTATTTATCAGCGTGAGCAAGCCACCGCACCGCTTATGCCCGAACGTGATATTGACTGGGCTGTTGCAATGCAAACAGCCACACCGGTTGATCCCGTTGCGGTCAGTGGCGATCATCCACTTTATATTTTATACACCTCTGGCACAACAGGGACACCTAAAGGTGTGGTGCGTGAAAATGGCGGCCATGCGGTTGCTATGCATTACAGCATGGAAACCGTCTACGGCATGAAACCCGGTGACGTATTTTGGGCCGCCTCTGATATTGGCTGGGTAGTGGGTCATTCGTATATTGTGTATGCGCCACTTATGTATCGGTGCGCGACTATTTTATTTGAAGGAAAACCGGTTAGAACCCCCGATGCCAGTGCTTTTTGGCGCGTAGTAGAAGAATACAAAGTGAATGCCCTATTTAGTGCCCCCACTGCGTTTCGCGCGATTAAAAAAGAGGACCCCAATGCCGAAGGATTTAAGAAGTATGATACTTCTAGTCTGAAACGATTATTTTTAGCTGGAGAGCGTTTAGACCCACCTACCTACGATTGGCTCAAAGAAAAAACAGGTTTACCGGTGCTTGATCATTGGTGGCAAACAGAAACCGGCTGGGCAATTGCGTGTAACCCTGTTGGCATTGAACACCTGCCAACAAAAGCAGGAAGCTCAACAGTTGCAACACCTGGATTTGATGTAAGAATTTTAGATATGAATGGGGATGAATGTGCTCCGAATGAACAAGGCGCGGTTGTTATAAAGCGACCTTTACCACCGGGATGCTTACCGACAATTTGGCAAAATACGGCTCGTTTTAAGGCTGGTTATTTGGCTGAATATGAGGGCTACTATTTATCTGGTGATGGCGGTTATATTGATGACGATGGCTACCTCTTTATTATGGGTCGCACCGATGATGTAATTAATGTCGCAGGGCACCGTCTATCCACCGGTGAAATGGAAGAAATTGTTGCCGCGCACCCAGCTGTGGCTGAGTGTGCAGTATTTGGCATTAGTGATGCGTTAAAAGGGCAAAACCCAATGGCGATGGTGGTGCTAAAAAATGATTTTCATGGCTCACATAAAGAGGTAGAACAGCAATTGGTGCAAACCGTGCGTAATCAAATTGGTGCTATTGCGTGCCTTAAAAATATTATGTGTGTAGAGCGATTACCAAAAACCCGTTCTGGCAAAATTTTACGTAAAAACCTGCGGCAGTTAATTGATGGTGAAGAACTGCAAATTCCATCAACCATAGATGATCCAAGTATTTTTGAAGAACTCAGCCAGCAACTCGAGCATGGTAAACTGTAACTACATAATGTAAAAAGTCTTAAATAGACTTTTTACATTGCAGCTGCTTAACTAACAATCAGTAATTAATAATAGCGTCCTTATGGAGTATTAATGACAGGAACACGCGCACAGCTGCGAGATTTTTTACTGCAATGGTTTGGCGATTATTTTCCGGGAAGCCCATTTTTATGGTACGACCTGATTGTATTGGCTTGGATTGCGCTATTTGCATTAATATTACACCTCATTTTAAGGCTGGTTTCTCAGCGTTTAGTTAAAAACCGCTTTAGCGAACAAGCTGCGCAACCCGATAGCAAAAGTCCTTTATATTCAGCAAAAAAGCTCGCTCGTAATATCTCATTTGTTTTACAAGGAGCGGTCGTTGTTATTCAGGCGCAACTATGGATACCCGAAGGCACCACCTTTTTGTATTTGATTCAAATGATCACCGATCAGTGGATCATTTTATTCGCCTTACTTTCGCTGTTTTCGTTACTAGATATATTTCAAGCAATTTCCGATAAGCGCCCCTTGAGCGCTCACTTTCCGCTGCGCGGCTTTTTGCAAACAATTAAGCTTATTGCCAGTGTATTAACTGCCATTTTAGCCGTTTCATTGTTAATGAATAAATCACCGTTAATTTTACTAAGCGGCTTAGGCGCTCTGTCTGCGGTGTTATTACTGGTATTTAAAGACGCTATTTTAGGATTAGTAGCAGGTATTCAGCTCTCTGCCAATAATATGCTGGCGGTAGGTGACTGGTTAGAAATGCCTAAATACGGTGCCGATGGTGATGTTATTGATATTGCGTTAACCACGGTTAAAGTAAGAAATTGGGATAAAACCATTACCACCATTCCTACTTATGCGCTGATCTCCGACTCATTTAAAAATTGGCGCGGTATGTCAGACTCTGGTGGACGCCGGATAAAACGCAGCATTCATCTTAAAATGAGTAGTGTGCACTTTTTAGATGAAGCCGCACTTGCTGCCCTTAAAAAAGCTGAGCTACTAAGTAATTACCTTGAAAGTACACTATTGGTTATTGAGGAGCAAAACATCACTAAAAAAGTAGATATGAGCTGCACTTTAAATGGTCGCAGGCTAACTAATGTGGGTACATTTCGTCACTATTTGGTCGCGCTATTAAAACAGCACCCACATATTCATCAAGGTATGACCTTAATGGTAAGGCAATTAGCGCCAACAACCCAAGGTTTACCTATTGAGATTTATGCATTCACTAATACCACTAATTGGGGTGAATATGAAAATATTCAGTCAGATATATTTGATCATATATTAGCGGTTTTACCCGCCTTTTCATTACGTGCCCATGAAGCTCCAACAGGAAGCGATATTCGCCAACTAATTAAATAACCTGAACTCTGGATAATAGGTTTAATTAACTTACTATATTTACATTTGCTAAAATGTCATACATTTGGCTAAAAAGTGTCGATAAAAGCCGCAAAAATTAGTTTTAAAGTATTGTTTTTAAATAATTAACAAGCATTAAAGTAGTAATATTTTTCAATATGAATACAATAAGCCTTTATTTTTTAGACATCGGTCTTTGGAGCATAGGTTGTTAAAATTAGCAGGAGTTAAATCAACTTCTTTGAGCCTTTTAGGTCTATGTGGCTTATTTTTATTATTAGTTCAGTTTCAAGCTCAATGGCAAAGTAAGCTCTCTCTTGTTAATAATCTTGTTTATCCATTACTGATTATTACTGCTGTATTTGCTACTCAGTTTAATCGAAGTCGAGTTGCATTACTTTGCGCATTTTGGGTGCTTTATTTATCTTCATTAGACTACGCTTTACCTTGGTCTGACTGGCTCAAAACGCAACCTGACTGGACCTTATTATGCGCTACAAGTTTATTAATGCTATTGGCAGTTATAAAAGATAGAGCGCTCTTATCAATACACACAGTAACTCGCAGTTTACTCGTTATTGTCTGTGGTGGTGCTGCATTTGCTTGGTTAGCACTGAGCCAACACTTGCAAGAACTAACAATACAATCTTCTTTTTATACTCAGCTGCTTCCTTATTTACCCATTGTTTTACCGCTTTCAATAATTGGCGGCTTGCTTATTTGGCAAAGCTTAAGAGCCCATAACCTGACTCAAACCGCCTTATTAATTACTTTTATTGTGTGGTGCCTTAATCAGCAACACATTATTGATTTTCCTTGGTCTGTAATAGCCGTGCTTATGGCCTCTTTGTATTTATTGGCAGTAAGTACAGACTCTTATTATTTAGCCTATAGAGACGATTTAACCAGCTTACCAACGCGACGAGCACTTAATCAGCTTGCTTTATCATTAGGGCGAAAATACACCGTTGCTATGCTCGACATTGACCACTTTAAAAAATTCAACGATACCTATGGCCACGATATTGGCGACCAAGTGTTAAAGCTAGTGGCGGCTAAAATGGCTGGCGTTAAAGGGGGTGGAAAAATTTACCGCTATGGCGGAGAAGAGTTTACGGTGGTGTTCCCGCGTAAAACAGCCGAGCAGTCAATCCCTGAGCTAGAAACACTGCGCGAAAATATTGCCACCTACGACATGGTGATCAGAAACCCAAAACGCACCGATAAAAAATCTCGCAAAGGTAAACAGTCAAGTGACAACAAAACGGTAAACGTGACGGTTTCTATAGGTGTAGCGCAAAGAGCGGCAAAACAAAGCTTTGATGAGGCATTAAAAAATGCCGATTTAGCCCTTTATAGAGCTAAAAAGAAAGGCAGAAATAACGTAAGTGAGTAGTACTTTTAACGTGGCACGCTAACTTAATAATAGCGTGCCCAAAAGCGGCTAATTTAACCTATAGTTTATTGCTTTTCCAAAACCGCTTTTAAATTATTTAATGCCGATACAGAAAAACCACGATCGTAAAAGTAAATTATTTTGCCACTCTCATCAAGCAGTATCACACGGCTGTTATTAGGATTTTCGTTGCCAGTAAATGCCTGAACTTTATCGCCATCTTCGTAAATTGTGATCACCCCACCCCACAACTCTTTTGGGATCCCTTTGCGCATACCGCTATCAATTAAGGTACTAAACATACGAGGAAGCATACCCTGAATGGTTGGCAACTCATAGGCAGTCACATCAACTGCACTCATATCTAAACCAATAAGCCAACGATCAATATCAAACTGGCTATCTTGTTTATATCCAATTAATAACAACGTATTTGGGTTATTAAAATCATCAGGAATGGTGAATGACTGTTGCTCTAAGCTTTCTCCGCTAACGGTGGGAAATTGCTTACCCAGTAATGCTTGGTTTGGATATTGGGTTGAACACCCGCTAACCACTAAAACCATCACCAGCGCCATTATTGCCTTTAACATACCTTTACTCCCTATCTTTAAATAAAACTAAAGTGAACACGTTGACCAATTAATTCGTATCAGACTTACGCTTTAAACAAGGCTTACGATCTATAGTAAGTCCCACAATTTGAAGAAAATACAATCATATGGGCTGATTTTTTTCAATAATGTGCTCATTCGTTATACTTTAATATTATTACTATATTCATTTTAATTCTATCCCATAGCGAAAGCGTATTTTGTTAACGTCTTACAAAGCGTTAAAGTGCCGCGCTAATTCACAGCTATAAAAGAGGGTACCATGTCGCTTGCTGTATTATTAATGTTGGCATTATTTGTCGGTTTGCTGTTCGCCATCTATCTTGTTTCGCAAAAAAGCAGCTCTTTATCTCGTACCGTTTTATTTGGTTTAGTGCTTGGTAGCGCCTTTGGTTTAGCCCTACAGTTTTTGTTTGCCCACTCCCCAGAAACCATTAAAGAAATACTCAGCTGGGTAAGCATAGTAGGTAAAGGCTATGTCGGGTTACTAAAAATGATCATTATGCCATTGGTATTGGTCTTTATGATTGCCGCTGTGGTTAAGCTTGAGAACCAAGGTTCACTGGGGAAAATATCCTTTATTAGCATCTCTGTCTTACTGTTTACCACCGCGATTGCAGCATTAATTGGTATTGCGGTTACGTATGGATTTGATTTGAGCATTGAAGGGCTTGTTTCGGGTACTCGTGAAGCCGCTAGAATGGACACCCTACAAAGCAAAGCCGCGAATGTAGCCGACTTAAGTGTGCCGCAAATGCTACTGAGCTTTATCCCTGAAAACCCATTTGCGGATTTAAGTAATCAACGTTCAACCTCTATTATTGCCACGGTTATATTTGGTGTACTTGTTGGTATAGCTGCACGTAAAGTAATGCTTGAAAAAACAGAATTAGCTAGCCCTATTCGTAACGGTGTAAACGCCCTACAAGCAACAGTAATGAGCTTAGTTCGCATGGTAATTGCATTAACGCCTTATGGTGTTGCGGGCCTAATGGCAAGCGTTGTGGCAAACTCAAGCAGTAGCGATATTTTAAATTTACTCGCCTTTATTGTGGCTTCTTACGTGGCTATTTTACTAATGTTTGTTGTGCATGGTTTATTGCTTAGCTTAGTGGGCGTTAATCCAAAAAATTACTTTGAAAAAATTTGGCCTGTGCTTACCTTTGCTTTTAGCTCACGTAGCTCAGCGGCATCTATTCCTATGAATGTTGATGTGCAAATTAACCAGTTAAAAGTGCCACCTGCAATCGCTAATTTATCGGCTTCTTTTGGTGCCACTATAGGTCAAAACGGTTGTGCTGGTATTTACCCTGCTATGCTTGCGATGATGGTTGCGCCAAGTGTGGGGATTGACCCACTTACATTTGAGTTTATTTTACCGCTAATTGGTATTGTGGTTATTAGTTCGTTTGGTATTGCAGGTGTTGGCGGTGGTGCTACCTTCGCAGCGTTGGTTGTATTACCGACCATGGGACTACCTATAGAGGTAGTGGCTTTACTTATTTCTATTGAACCATTAATAGACATGGCGCGCACTGCACTCAACGTGTCGGGCTCCATGACCTCAGGTGTAATCACCAGTAAATTAATGAAAACTCAATAGCACTCACTTTAATCTAATAGCCCAGCCTGCGCTGGGCTTTTTTATGTCTGCCCCTCTTTCAAAGCTCTTTAGTGATTTGTTTATTTAATCATTTAACTTTAATGAATCATTTTTATAGATTGTATCAATCGCTTTATTTCACACACGGTTTTTAGCCTCCTTACTATACTATTCGCACTGCTTAGTGCATTCAGGCTCATTTAACAACAACTTGAATGAAGTTTTAGCCTACTGTTTTTAAATGAGTAGACCCTATTTTTAATACGCTTTGTATATAACGAAATTCGTTAACTTTAAGGAAGCTGACAATGAAAAACCGATCATTTACAAAAAAAGCGCTTGTTGGATTTATAAGTATGGCACTTATGTCTGGCTCTGCTTTTAGTCAAGAAAAACCACAAATGTCTAAGCCACAAGGTGCTGTAGGCATGGGTGAGGCAAAAATGGGTGCAACCAGAACCAACCAATTTTGGTGGCCAGATCAACTTAACCTATCTCCTCTTCGCGATCATGATCTACGTTCAAACCCTTACGGTAGTGACTTTAATTATGCAGAGGCATTTAACAGCCTAGATTTAGACACTGTAAAAAGTGATATCGACGCTCTGCTAACCCAATCTCAAGATTGGTGGCCGGCAGATTTTGGTAACTATGGCCCATTTTTTATTCGTATGACCTGGCACAGTGCAGGTACCTATCGTACGCTTGATGGCCGTGGTGGCGCTGGCGGTGGTCAACAACGTTTTGAACCGCTTAATAGCTGGCCAGATAACGTAAGCTTGGATAAAGCGCGCCGTTTACTTTGGCCAATTAAACAAAAATACGGTGAAGCCCTTTCATGGTCAGACTTAATCGTATTAGCCGGTAATGTTGCCTTAGAAAACATGGGGTTTGAAACCTATGGTTTTGCTGGTGGTCGTACTGACGATTGGGAACCAGACATGGTTTACTGGGGTCCTGAAGTAGAAATGCTTGCCAGCGACCGTGAAGATGCTAGCGGCAAACTAGAACGTCCGTTAGGTGCAACTCACATGGGTTTAATTTATGTAAACCCAGAAGGGCCTAAAGGAGTACCTGATCCTATTGGCTCAGCTAAAAATATTCGTGTTGCGTTTTCTCGCATGGCGATGAACGATGAAGAAACCCTAGCACTTATCGCCGGTGGTCACACTTTTGGTAAAATGCATGGTGCGCACAAACCTAAAGACTGTGTAGGTGCAGAGCCTGCTGCAGCAGGTATTGAAGAGCAAGGTTTAGGCTGGAAAAACAAATGTGGTAAAGGTCACTCTGAAGATACCGTATCTAGTGGTTTAGAAGGCGCATGGACACAAGCACCTACTCGCTGGTCATCATTATACTTAAGCAACCTACTTAACTTTGAGTGGAAACAAACTCGCAGCCCTGCAGGCGCTATTCAGTGGATCCCAACAGATGAATCATTACATAAGTCAGTACCTGATGCGCACGTTAAAGGGAAATTTAACCCACCGGTAATGACCACTGCCGATTTAGCATTAAAATTTGATCCTGAATATCGCAAAATTGCTGAACGCTTTTTAAATGACCCAAAAGAGTATCAACTTGCATTTGCTAAAGCATGGTACAAATTAACTCACAGAGATATGGGACCACCACGTAACTTTTTAGGTAAAGAAGTACCAAAAGAAGACTTAATTTGGCAAGACCCTATTTCAGCAGAGACTAAATCAAACATTGATGCTGGTGCAGTAAAAGAGCTGAAAGCTGCTATTTTAGACTCGAACCTAAGTGTACCTGAGTTAGTACGTGTGGCATGGGCATCGGCTGCCAGTTACCGTGATTCAGATATGCGTGGCGGAGCCAATGGCGCACGTATTGCGCTAGCACCACAAAAAGATTGGGCAGTAAATAATCCAGCAGAAACCACAAAGGTACTTAAAGTATTAAAAGCGATTCAAGCTGACTTTAATGACAGCTTATTTAGCAAAAGCCATGTATCGCTTGCTGATTTAATTGTGCTTGGTGGTAATGCAGCGATTGAAAAAGCAGCCAAAGATGCAGGCTACTCAGTAGACGTGCCGTTTAATGCTGGCCGTGGCGATGCTACACAAGCGCAAACTGACGTTAATGCATTTAGCTTATTAGAGCTGCCTGCCGATGGTTTTAGAAACTATTTTGATGCAGATAAGAGCTATAAATCGCCAACTGAAATGCTGATTGATAAAGCGGATCAGCTTGACCTAACAGTCCCTGAAATGACTGTATTAGTCGGTGGCTTACGCTCACTTGATGCAAACTATAAAGGCACTGACTACGGCGTATTTACCGACAAGCCAGGTACACTAAATAACGATTTCTTCGTTAACTTGTTAGATATGTCGACGGTATGGAAAAAATCGTCTGATGCTGGCATTTATCAAGGCTTTGATCGTCAATCAGGTGAGCAAAAGTACACCGCCACTTCGGTTGATCTGATTTTTGGTTCAAATTCAGAACTACGTGCAGTTGCTGAGGTGTATGCTTTTGATACATCAAAACAAAAGTTTGTAGAAGACTTTGTTAAAGCATGGACTAAAGTAATGAATTTAGACCGTTAATAACCATTAAGTAACACAACCACAGCGCTGCAATTAATTGCAGCGCTTTTTTATTACTAAGCTACTTTAAAGCAAGTACTCGATCACGTAAGTCATCGGCACTCACATTTTCAGACGCAACCGGCTCACCAATCGCTACGCTTACCAACGACCATTTGGGTCTAGGTAGTCGCCATTTAGTTTTTCGACTAAACATACTGCCCCATAATCCATCTAAATGAACAGGGATAACAGGCACAGGCGTGCGCTGAATTATTTTTTCAATGCCACGGCGAAATACATCAACCTCGCCATCACCGCTGAGCTTTCCTTCAGGAAAAATACCCACCAGCTCACCACGTTCCAGTGCTTGCGCAATGTCATCAAAAGCTTTATTAAACGCCTTAGGATTTGATTTTTGACTATCGATTGGAATGGCTTTGGCCATTTTAAATAACCAATTAAGTGCCGGTGAATAGTAAATAGGAGCAAATACAACAAACCGAATAGGCCTAGGTGACGCCGCTAAAATAAACATCCAATCAACAAAGCTAACATGATTACTTACAACCACCGCAGCTCCTTCATCGGGAATATTGAGCTGGCCTTTAGTGCGCACACGATACATACAAATCGCTAAAATATAGATAATAAAACGTAAGAAAAACTCCGGTACTTTGGTGTATATGTACAGCGATATTAGTAAATTAAGCCCTGCTAATAACAACAGTAATTGTGAAATATCCCAGTGTAATAGCGTTAAAGTAACAATACTTAAAACGGCGCTGCCAACCATAAACAATGCGTTTAATACATTGTTAGCTGCAATTACTCGTGAACGGCTATCGGGGTGAGTACGCTGCTGAATGAGTGCATACAAAGGTACCGTATAAAACCCTGCGGCAATACCAATTCCTGCCATCCAAACAAAATGCCATAGCATATCGCCAGTATTAATTACTTGCTCAAGAGTAAGCTGCAACTCATTAACTAAACGGTAAGATTCAATGCCAGGTTCTTGACTTAATAAATATAAAAATAAGGTAATTAACAGTGCACCAAAAGGCACAATACCCAACTCAATACGTGAGCGCGATAGCTTTTCACACAATAAAGATCCTAATGCAATACTCAACGAAAACACCACTAAAGCAGCCGTCACCACCAACTCATCGCCTCCCATTACATGTTTTACGTAGTTAGGGAGCGCCGTTAGTATCACCGCACCAATAAGCCAAAACCAGCTGATCCCTAATACTGACTTACCCACCGACTCGGTTTGTGCGTTAAGCGCATTAAAAACACTTTTGGTTGAAGTAATAGGGTTAATCGATACTTTTAAGTTAGCATCATTGGCTGCACTTTTAGGAATAAATCGACTGCTTAAAAAGCCAATAACTGCAAGGCTTACTATTGCGATACTGATATAAATAGGGCCCGTTGCTTGGGTTATATAATAGGTGCCAAATACCGTGCCCAATAAAATTGCTACAAAAGTACCCGACTCCACCAGTCCATTCGCTTTAGTTAGTTCATTTGGGGCCACATGCTGCGGTAAAATAGAGTACTTAAGCGGTCCAAAAAAAGTGCTTTGTAAACCCATTAAAAATACAGTACCTAACATTAACCAAACCTGCTCGGTTAAAATCGATACTACGCCCACCAGCATAATAGGTATTTCGCAAAACTTTACGATACTGATTAGTTTTGATTTTTCCAACTTTTCTGCAATTTGCCCAGCCATGCCTGAAAATAGAAAAAACGGTAAAATAAATAATCCTGCCGCCAGATTAGAATAAAAGGCACCATCAGCTACCGTAGCAGCCTGAAAAATTAAAATAAGTAGGATTGATTGCTTATAAACATTGTCATTTAAAGCAGAGAAAAACTGCGTCACAAACAGAGGTAAAAACCGTTTACTACCCAGTAAAGCTCCCTGAAATTGTTGTTTATTTTCCTTCATTACGGTCTCTTAAAATTAGCTTCAGGGCTTAGATTACCACTGTGGAAAAGAAATACGAACCCACTTTTTATGTACATGCTCAAACATATATTTAAATAAACAAAATAGCTAACCCAACAAAAATGACTAACAAATGAACAATGCGACTAAATCAATCGTATGAGTTGTTTATGAGTTGTAAATAAAACATCTATGTTCTAAACCTAAAAGGTGACTAAAAAAGGAGCATCTTTATGCCAACTACAAACACAATAGACAAAGACACTAAATTCGCACGTTGTTTAGAGTGCAACAAAGTAAATACATTTGCCGCTTTTCATTGGCTTTCGTTAGCGTTTAAAGATATGGCGCGCGCGCCCATGTTGAGTTTAATTTACGGTTTAATCTTCACGCTTATTCCGGTAGCGATTGTTTACTCTGTTGTACTTACCGACAGCCACTTAGCTATTTTACCTGCAACCGTTGCTTTTGCTTTAATCGGTCCGGTATTCGCCGTTGGCCTATACGATGTAGCCTGGGAGCTTGAGAAAGGCCATAAACCTACATTAAGCCATTCATTAAAATCAATGTTTCGTAACCCTGTAGGTGAGTGGGGTTTTGCGGTATTACTCATGGTAATTATGATTATTTGGATGCGCCTAGCTGCAATTGTGCATGCGTTATACCCAAACCATGTAAACCCCACCTTTGAAGAACTTTCTGCGTTTTTAACTATAGGCAGCATTATCGGTGGAATTTTGCTGGTCAGTGTGTTTTCAATTTCTGCATTTACGCCGCAAATTATGATGGAAAGACGCGTTGATATAATGACCGCAGTCGTTTCTTCAATCCACGCAGTTAAAGAAAACTTTGCAGCTATGGTAGTGTGGTCAATTTGTATATTTGTACTAGTAGCGTTGGGCTTTGCTGCAGGTGCCGCTGGATTTATTATTATTATGCCACTACTTAGTTACGCTAGTTGGCATGGATACATTGCTGTTATTAAAACAAAAACACCACGTGGTTATGAATAACATTTACCTGTAGTTTTATCACTTAATTAAATGCTTTTTGGCATTTAATTAAGTGTTGCCTCTTCTCCCTCAGTTTATAAAATCCGTAAAAACCTTGATCTGAATAAGGTGCAAAGCTTAAAAATAGCGCTAATATAAGCTGATACACCACAGATAATATAAAGGAATAAACATGAGTCAAAACGTTACAGACTTAATGACACCGAACCCATTTTCAGTGAACGTAAAAAGCACTTTGCATGACGCACATAATTTAATGAAAGAAAAAAACGTTCGCCATATTCCTGTTATTGACGAAGACGGCGCATTTGTCGGTATGCTCACACAAAAAATAATGGTCGCCAAAGTCATGGGTATCATGGCAACGTTTGGTGCTAATGCATTACAACGCAAAGAAAAACTCACAAAAGTAGAAGATATTATGGTGAGTGATTTTATTAGTGTAACCCCAGAGCAGCCGCTATCAGATGTCGTTAAATTTTTTGTAGATAATCGTCACGGTTGCATGCCCGTTGTTAGCGAGCAAGGTCAGCTAGTAGGTATTTTAACGTCTTCTGATTTTGTACGTTTAGCTGCAGCACTGCTCTCGTAAATATTCTTCTTTAATGAAAACTGTATTTAGCTTTGCCAAATGCAGTTTTTACTCACTTAACAGATATATAAAATTAACAGCATAGATAGCTAAGTCACTAACAGCCTGTTATGGTAAACACCCTGCTTTTAATGGTTATTACAAGGTAAGTTTTCATATGGCTAATCAATTAAATGTACTAGGAACTCGCTTACAACTTTGCTGTGGTAACGGTGGCTATACCCGTGAGGGGTTTTGCTATGTACCAGATTCAGACTTTGGCAATCATAGTGTATGCGCCATTATGACCGACGAATTTTTGCAGTTTTCCAAGGCGCAAGGCAACGATTTAATTAGCCCTAATCCTTTGTATGATTTTGCTGGTTTAAAAGCTGGCGATAAGTGGTGCTTATGTGCGATTCGTTGGTATCATGCCATTGCTGCGAACGTTGCTCCTCCTGTGGTACTTGAAGCGACAAACCAAAAAGCGCTCGACATTATTCCGCTTGAAGTATTAAAAGCACATCAGTATCCCGGTTAATGATTTGAGCGCTCAGCTTGCAACATTAAAGTATTACAACCACCCTTTATGTTTAAAAAATAAATAAGGGGCGAAGCCCGACAGCAACATAATGCCAATTGCAAATGGATAACCCCACTCCCAATGTAACTCTGGCATTATATTAAAATTCATACCATACACACTAGCCACTACTGTAGGCGGTAAGAAAACCACTGAAGCAATAGAGAAAGTTTTGATAATTTGATTTTGTTCAATATTAATAAAGCCCTGCGTTGAATCCATCAAAAAGTTTATTTTATCAAACAGAAAGGTACAGTGTGACATTAAGGTTTCTATATCAAGTACGATTTCTCGAAGTGACTCGCGCTCGTCATTTTGCGCGCCTAAACGACGTATTAAAAACGAAATATTGCGTCGAGTATCCATTAAACATAAACGCACTTTACCATTAGCATCTTCTAAACGAGCTATGCGACCAACCGCTTCTTCTAGGTCTGAGTTATCTTCTTCAAGTACATATGCGCTAAGCTTCTCTAATTGATGATGCATGTCTTCGAGCATATCAGCATGGTTTTCAACTTTTTGATCAAATAAAGTAATTAATAACTGTTTTGCCGTATCACATGCTACCTGACCTTTGCGCGCTCTTAAGCGCAATAGTCTAAAGTCAGCCAGTTCCTCATCACGAATAGTAAGTAAACAATTGTTTTGCAACAAACAAGCTACAGTCACAGTATTGAACCGTCCTTCGTTAGGTGACATAAACAATGCATGTACATGCAAACCTTCGCTATCGATAAAGCACCTTGACGACGTTTCAATCTCTTCTACATCGACCGAATCAGGAAAAGTTATATTGAGCGTTTTTGCAAGCGCATTTTGCTCCTGCGGTGTTGGATTAATAGTATCAATCCAATGTGCATTCCTTATGGATACTTCAACAGGAGTATCGGGCAACGGCTCTAACTCTTTGATCACTCCTTGCTCGATGGAAAAAAACCTCAGCATACACTTCTCCTTTAATAGATCTTTGGGTTGAGTATATGTAACAGATCATTAATCAACAATGATAATACCTCCATTAGAACAACTATAAAGAGCAAGCTATTTGCTAACACTTTTTAGCACTTCGATTTTGCAGAATTTACAAAAAAGTGCATATTTTTCATACCCTTTGAGATAAACACTCCTTAAAAGTTTATTAAACAAAAATTAAACCTTTAAATTTCAATTACTTAAATCAAATAATCTATCGGCATGCCCATTGCTTCTATTAGTACAAGACGTGTTCGTTATCGCAATTAAAACACTCACTTGAGTAAAGCGAACACTATTTTAAAATAGCAGGAGGAATAATGAGTAACAGTAATAATGCAAACAAAGTCGCTGAATTTACCGCTCCCGGTGTAGAAAACGAATCAGCAAATAAAGCAATATCTGTTCTAGAAGATCGCATGGTAGCGCTAATTGATTTACAGCTAACTTTAAAACATATTCATTGGAATGTAGTAGGTCCAAACTTTATTGGCGTACATGAAATGCTAGACCCACAAGTTGAAACCGTGCGTGAAATGACCGACACCATAGCAGAACGTATTGCCACTTTAGGCGGCGTGCCTGTTGGTACACCAAAATCAATTGTCGATCGTCGTTCATGGGAAGATTACGCTATAGGCAAAGGCTTGGTAACCGAGCACTTAGCTGCATTAGATAAAGTATATAACGGCGTTAACGGTGATCATCGTAAAGCTATTGAGTCACTCGGTGAGCTTGATCCGGTATCTGAAGATATGATCATTGCGCAACTTGCAGAGCTTGAGCAATATCAGTGGTTTGTGCGTGCCCATATAGAATCATCTACCGGTCAATTGAACAGTTAATATTTAAGATAAACGTTTAGTATACGAAGCCCAGCAAGTTGCTGGGCTTTTTCATGCTTGTAATGTTTCATTTCATCATTAATTATCATTCAACTCTTTAGTTATTCTCCTTGAGCATATATGCACAACAATTAGGCTATTCGCCACTCTTTAACTACACTCAAATTAGGCTATTTCTTAAAAGAAGCATTTGTTGACGCAAATGAATTTGCGTTAGTAATGCGTAAAATTAATTTGAGAATACAGGAGCTCTAATGAAATACACTCTACTAATCGTGTGTTTAATTGCACTCACAGGCTGTGATAAAGGAGTTGATTCTCCACGAGGTTTTAGCTTGCCAGAGGGGAATGCAGAACAAGGTAAAGCCGTGTTTTTAAAATATAAGTGCTTAGCATGTCACACCCTTGCAGGCGTTGAAGATAGCAGCGTAACAAAACATGACGATATTTCTATTAAGCTAGGAGGTAATAAAACCAAAATAATTACTTATGCTGAGCTGGTCACATCAGTAATAAACCCCTCACATCGGTTTTCTAGGCCTTATAGACCCGACGCCAGAAATGAAGATGGCAGCTCAAAAATGACGGTATTTAACGATACCATGACCGTATCTGAACTCACCGACTTAGTCACTTTTTTACAACCAAACTATAAACTTATTCCGTACCACAGAACTAATTACCAACTTTACTCTCACTACAAGTAAATATTGATAGCAAAAAAAACCGTTGTTAAGCAACGGTTTTTTTATACTTAAGTTTGTTAATGATTTTCTGTATACATATATTTTTATCAACCACCCATAATCCATAACTAATTGGAAACATCTCTATATTGGCTCGACTAAACAATTTATAAGTATCGAGTTCAAAAAAGTCACCCCATGGCCCCGGAAAACCTATTAAGTCAATTGCAAGGTAAGTGCCTTGATAACGACAAAGTATATCGACTTCAGTCCCAGCAATAGTATAACCAGCCCACGCCTCTATACTTAAATTTGTTAATTCTCTAATAACGCTTTGCTGAAACGCATCAATCTCTGTGGTTATTGAGTGAGTAGCCTTGAATTCAGAGACTGAATTTAAATAGCGCCTTAATAAATAATGTTCTGGTAACTGTGTTTCATCTATTGATAAAAATACGTATTGTTTTTGCCGTGAGCGTGTAATACACACATTAAACACATCGGCCTTATTAATATAAGCTGCAGCTCTTTTTGCTTTATTATCAACAGCAAAGGAAATAAACATAATGTCACGCTCCTCACCTTGAAAACCAAACGGAGTTGCAGCTCTAATTTTATGTTTTATTATTTCAGTTTCGCTAAATTGAGCCTCTATTTCTTGCGCAATGTACTCGGCTTGGCTTTGAAAGGGTGAAACAATCCCAATACTGTGATTAATTCCAGTACTTATGTCATCTATAAGCTGTAGTTTAATCATACTTACAATACGACTCGCCTCTAGATGATTAATACCCAAACTATCGCGAACTCCATTTACCCGCTCTACAAGCAAATTTCCCGAATTGGTGCAGGGTTTATGCTGCATTACCTTGAGCTTAGATTGATAAAAGTGCTGATTACTAAAATCGATTAGTTCAGGTTTACTTCTAAAATGCTCATCTAAAAATGCCAATTGTTTATTATCATTCAACGCATTTAGAGTTAAATCTAAAATAGAATTATCGCGATAACTCATAATGCCTTCATCTTTAAAAGTGACATCATTTTTAGACATAAGCTCAGCTTCTTTACTTTTTGCTAAAAAGGAATAATGCCTTAACTGTTTAGTATCACCGACAATCATAGCCCTTTTTGCGCGATAAAGTGCAGGCAAACAACTACTTATATTGCATTGTGTTGCTTCATCAATAATAACTAAATCAAACATTTCCGCCTTTAGCGGCAATACCCGATACACGCTATTCAAACTAACCAACCAAACAGGAAAAGCCGATAGCAAAGCTTCATATTCTATATTATCAAAAAGCTCAAATTGTCTTTTCGATGAGCGACTTCTAATTGCTTGGTTAAATGCACTTAATGATTTACGCTGAGTGTTAACGAGTGATTTCAAGTTTTTATTTTTTAAAGCACTCAGGTAATTAGCAGCAAGTCTTTCTCTTTTAATTTGCTGTTGATTAATTTGTTCTAACGAATGCCATTGCTTTGATAATTTTTTTATACCTTTTCGTGCCACACGAATATATAAATTTTTAAGCCACTCTATATTTTTTTGTTCAAGCTTATGAAGCCGATTTCCTCTAATAATAGCTCGTTGACAAAATTGACTAAAACGGAGCTCTAACTCATTTAGTGAGCTATTTAGTTTATTGAGTTCAAACTCTATAAACTCAGGACTCGCTTGTTCATCTGCTAAATATCCAGCTAATAAATCAGCAATGTAATCTTTTAATTTTTTTAAGAACTCTTTTTGTCCAGCTCTTATAGATATATCACTTAGACCAAAATTTTCATCTAACTTATCAGCTATCACATCTAGGGCTGGGTTGTTGTTGGCTACAATTAATACCGACTCGCCTCTAGCCATATGCTCGGCTGCAATAGCTGCAATTGTATAACTTTTCCCTGTACCAGGTGGTCCAGAAACACATCCAAGATTAATATTTGCGGCAATAGAAAGGACTTTTTTTTGCGGGGCTGATAGCAACCCAGGTAAATAATCATACTTCAGCTCCCGAGTAGCGGGAGCATGCTCTACATTAGAAAATAAATTATGCATGGGTGGAGACGCTATTTTTGACTCTATGATCTCTTCTAACTCATGAAGCACACCTCGACTACTACGGGAGCGCTCAACAAAAACCAGCATAGAAACAGGTAATAAAGAAGGTATTTTACTTTTTAACGCTTTTTTTATTTGGCTAAAATCAGCAAGTGATGGGTAATTTAAAAGCTCAAATACGTCTAATGCAAGCGAGCTGTCTTTGAGTAATGACGTCCAAAAATAAGCTGACTGAATATCTGCATTTTTATCAATACTTGTCTGGCCATCAACCTCCGGAATTAAAAGTTGAGTTAATGATTCATTTATATCAGGCTGAATATCATTAAGAAAAAAATAGTAATCATCCTTATCTTTTTCAATAATCGCTTCATTAAATAAAATGGGTGAGACAACCTGTTTTTGTTCACCTCTTACTTCAATATTACCCACGAATAAAAACCGAGCATACAACAATATCCGCTCTCGCTGATACATTTCAACTCGCTTCATCATTGGCTCTGCAAAGTCACTAGGCAGTGGAGCGCGAGGTAAAAATCCTGAGCCTAAATCATCGCGCCCTTCAAGAACAAAGCGATCTTCTTTTTTTAATTTGTTTAAATTCCATAAATTTAAATCTGCGCTATCTTCTTTATAGCAATCGCGGTAATACGAAAGTACATTTTTATTACTCAAAATTTAATTCCATTTAAAATTAAACAACCAAAAGTTAGAGTTACGAATAGTTAAACACTTAAGTTGCGCTCAAAGTTTACAATATCAACACCCGCTTTTACTTTATATAGTTGCGCTAATCGCCCACCCGATTTAACTTTTTCATCCAACGTTTCAAACATACCAGCAGCTTCAATACGTCTAATAATACTTTTACGTTGAACTGTTTTACCTATGATGGTTTCAATTACAGACTTAAACTGCGCCACGGTGAAGTACTCGGGCAAGCAGTAAACAGGCACCATTGAATACAATGCCTTATGCTTTAAACGCTCTTTAGCTTGCTCAATAATATGCTTATGATCAAAAGCCACGGGGAGATCGTTAACCAAGCCTACATCAATCCACTTTGCATCATCAACCGTCTTAATGTGAGTTGACACTTGCGCTTCTGCAATTAATGCAAAATAAACCAAGGTAATGCTAAAACCTCTAGGATCTCGATTAATACCCGAATAGGTATGTAGCTGCTCTAAATACTGAGGAGCTACACTAGTTTTCTCCTTTAGCTTTCGCAGCGCAGTCATACTCACGCTATCGTCAGTATCAACATCAACAAATCCACCAGGTAGCCCCCACCTGCCAATAAAAGGTTCATTAGCACGCTTAACCATTAGCACTTTCAAAGCCCCGTCTTTAACAGTGAATAAAACACTATCAACAGTAAATAATGGGTTTTTATATTCCGTAATATCGTAATTATTAGCCAAAGCAGTTCCACTTCAAGTTAATGTCTTAATGACACAATAAATTATACATTTATTAATTTCAACCTACGCACAATTATATACCTACTATAAATTCATTAATTTAGTTAAAGAAATAACTTGAACATAAAGAGTACATTTGCTAACTTATTTGTGTCGCTAGGACACAAACATTTAAAGGACATAAAATGAAAGTATTTAGCTATGACTCAACAGGTAGTAAATCGGTAATCGATTATGATCATTTTACTTTTTCAGGTGGTGAAGAACATATCAGATTTAATACTATTGATTTTTCAGACTCTAAAAAAATAGAGATTTTTGAACGACTAACCGATTCCTCTAAAGTCGTTAGATTAATGGTTGCTGTCGATGCATTAAAAAGATTAACAAATGAAGAAACACGTATTGAACTTGTGATCCCCTACTTTCCTTATGCACGTCAAGACAGAGTATGCGTTGAAGGTGAAGCATTAGGTGCTGCTGTTATGGCTAACTTTATTAACAGCTTAAATTTTTCTAAAGTCACTATTTGGGATGCTCATAGCGACGTATCTCCCGCTTTAATAAATAAAGTGACTAATATTGAACAAATTTCGCTGCTCACTCGATGCGAAGTGCTAAGCCAACGTTTATCGCGAGGCGAACTGACTCTTATTTCTCCAGATGCAGGGGCGAGCAAAAAAACCATTAAGATTTCAGAAAAATTCAATGGAGTACCTGAAGTCATCCAAGCGCAAAAAGTCAGAAACTTAAGAACAGGCGAAATAATTAAAACCGAAATTATTGGCGATGTAAAAGGTAAAAGTGTACTAATTGCTGATGATATTTGTGATGGCGGCAGAACATTTATCGAGCTTGCCAAAGTGCTAAAAAGTCATGGTGCAGTTGAAGTATCTCTTTTTATTACCCATGGTATTTTTTCAAAAGGACTGGATGTTTTTGAAGGGCTAATAGACAAAATTTACACCACTGACTCATTTAAACCTGCTAATGAATTTAAACACAGTAACAATATTAATTTAGAAATTATTGAGATGTAAGGAAAACACCATGACTATTACAGCTGCAAGTATGCAAAAAGATGTTTATAAAGAATTCCATAGCCGCGCTTATCACCCTGACGTAAGTGAAGTATATGCAAATTTCACATCACGAAGCGGAAAACTAAGTAACATAGAAAACAACGATAAAGTGGCGTTTGTTGGCTTACAGTACTTTATTAAAAGCTACCTTTTAGAGGAATGGAATGAGTTTTTCAAAACAGATAAGGCTACAGCAGTCGCTAATCACCAACGTATTATGAGCGCAATGCTTGGCTATACCGTTGACGTAAAATATTTAGAAGACTTACATGACTTAGGCTATTTACCATTAAAAATAAAAGCATTACCAGAAGGAACCCTAGTTCCTTATTTAGTTCCACCTATGACAATCGTCAATACTAAAACTGGTTTTCAATGGCTAACAAATATGATTGAAACTGTACTTAGCTGTGAAAATTGGCCAATACAAACAAGTACCACAACCTCTGTTGCCTACCTCAAAGTATTTAAGGAGTTTGCACAAAAAACAGGCATGCCTATGGAGTTTGTTCCTTTTCAAGGGCATGACTTTAGCTTTAGAGGGATGTTTGGTAAACATGCAGCTGCTATGAGTGGCTTTGGTCATTTAGCGTCAGGACTTGTAGGCACCGATACCATCCCTGCCGTTTTGTTTGCTGAGAAATATTACGGCGCTAATGTTGATAATGAGCTTGTTGGCTGCTCTGTTGATGCAACAGAACACTCGGTTACGTGTTCGTGGATCATGGAAGGTGAAGTTGAGTTCTTCAAATATTTGATGCAAGAGCAATCGCCAAAAGGAATTTTAAGTGTTGTTTCCGACACGTGGGACTTTTGGACATTAGTAACTGATTACCTACCGCAATTAAAAAACGAAATTATGACCCGCGACGGTACCTTAGTTATACGTCCAGACTCAGGTGATCCAGTAAAAGTACTCACAGGCTACACTATTTCACCGGTATCTGATTACCGTGAATTATTCGCCACTCAAGATGAAGCTGAAAAAGATGTCTTACAAAAAGGTTTTGAGGCATATCGTTTTAATGGCCAATATTTTGGCTTTGAAGGTAACAACACCATTGAATTGATGGAATGTGAAGTAAAAGGGCTTATTGAATGTTTATGGGATATATTTGGTGGCACAACAACACCAAAAGGCTACAAGCTACTTGATGAACACATTGGCGCTATTTATGGTGATGCTATAACTCTAACCCGTCAACGCCAAATTTTACAAAGGTTGATGGATAAAGGCTTTGCATCAAAAGTCGTACTAGGCATTGGCTCTTACAGCTATCAATACGTAACTCGCGATACACATGGCTCCGCAGTAAAAGCAACAAGCGTAGTAAAAGCAGGTGAACGCTTAGCTATTTTTAAAGATCCTAAAACTGATTCAAAGAAAAAATCAGCGAAAGGACTCTTAAAAATAGAGCGAGTCAATGGTGAACTTACCTTGTTTGATGACGTAACCGAGCAAGAAGAAACACAAGGGTTACTAGAGGTTGTTTTTGAAGACGGTAAATTAATAAAAGAAACCAGCTTAAATGAAATTAGAGAGTGTATAAACCAGCAGATTTAAGCTCAATATAACAAACTGTAGTTAAATCATTAGGCCTGTTACTCTTAAAAGGTCAACCGGCCTAATGATTACTTTATTTTAAACTACTGCTAAAGCGTTACTTTTTCAACCCTCAATTGAAAGGACATTCCACGCCTTCATTATTGAGGATTTCAGTTAGCTTGTTAATATTTTCATCTAATGATTCAAATAAAGTATCAAATGGCTCACTTGACCAATCACCATATTCACTTCGCCATGAAAACCATGCACAAGATTCAAACTCGTAAGCGTCATCGGTTTTGTCAGACCCATCGCCACGAAGAAATGCAACTAACTCAGTGAGTGTAAGACTTCCACTTTCAACTAACTGAAGCGCTTCAGGGCCAGTCAATATAGTCTCATTTGGCAATGAAATATCAACACACGACTCAACAACAAGTTCATAGCCCTTATGTTTAAGTAATACTGTTACTTGCTCATAGCTTGAGTGACCAACTAAAATACTAGCGTAGTTATCACTAATTTCACCATTTTTAAAAACCAACTTTTTATTCATCTGCATCCTTTCAATAGTTATTAAAATATAAAACAGTTATAAATTTTAAATATTACTCGGCATTAACCATGTCTTCAAATTTCATACCGGTCAGCTTGGTCAGCACTTTAATCACATAAATAAAAATTCCAATCAGCATTATCATAGATGGAATCGCGATCACTGGATAACTCAATAGCGTCATTTCACCAAGTTGCTCGTTAAATTCCACGCTACCTGCTGGGCTAGTAACAATCCATTTAGCTAAGAGGTAATTCATCGTTGATGAAAACACAAAGGTCAGCGCTAATAAGTAATTAGCATTAGTAATCTTTCGTTTAAAACTTTGCGTATTGCCGCGCTCATCAAGGGCATCGTAAATAGTGTCTAACTTAAATAAAAGTGAGTTTAATAAGAGCTTGGCTAGCAAGGGTTTACCAAAAAAGCCCGACATCAGCACGGTAAAACCAATGATTGCTGGTATAGCCGCTTCTTTAATTGCTAACCACTCAACATTAAGCTCAAACAGCGCAATACCACCGGTAAGCAAAGTACTTAAAAAGCCCAAAAGTGAAATAAAATTTAATGAGCCCGCTTTTATAAAATCATAAATACCGTAACTAATAGGGAATATAAGCGCCACAATTAAACCAATCACGCTGCCTAAATATTCAGGCCCTGAAAATTTCATTAAAATGACTGAAGGTATGATGATATTAAATACGATTTCGATAAGCGGATTATTCTTTTTACGCTTATTTATAGCTTGATTATCACTGGTCATTTTTGATTCCAAAAAATATTACTGCTGCCATTAGGGTCTGCTGACCTTTGCGGATTAAAATTTGTTCAAACTAGGGGCGGTTTAATCGCGGCGCGAGGTTTGTAACCTAGTGGGCTAAGTAAAAACCGAGCAACAAAGAGTAAATCGCCCCTAGGCAGAACCCTTCGGGCAGCGCCTGTTTGGCATTGATGCTGCGTTATCGCCTATTTATGGGGAATAACCACACCACATAGGCGCTGCCTTGCCTAAATACCAAACAGACTGCTGCAAATTCAACCTTAAAAGGTCAACAGACCCTAACTTCCTCTCTAAAGAGTAAGTAATGCTGAAAATTATCTTTATGCATAATACCCGCAATACACTCGCTATTCTAGCATCGCACTTAACCGTCCGATTTTTTAGGTCGCTATTTTATCCAAAGCTATTTTTATTAATAAAGAATTTATCGACCGTTCTATATTCTTATACTGAGTGTTCATTATTACAGAGCACATTTTTTACAGCTTGGAAAACCTTCATGCTTGCTCTAGTATCTAGTTGTCTTAGCTCATAATTTGCATCTTAATGAAATCATTTCCATCACTGTATTTTGCCAATTTATTTTTAATTATTGGTACCGGCTTACTTACAACCTATTTAGCCCTTTATTTAGGTAAACAAGGCACGTCTACGTTTTGGATAGGCCTAATGACCTCGTGTTATTACCTTGGCTTATTACTGGGTTCAAAACTTGGCTATCATTTAATTAAATCGGTGGGTCACATCAGAACCTTTGCCGCTAGTACCGCTGCAGTGACAGCCTGTGTGGCCGCACACGGAGTAAGCGACAATCTATATATATGGTTAGGCCTTAGGCTTTTTGTTGGCTTAGGGATGATGTGTAATTACATGGTGCTAGAAAGCTGGCTAAACGAACAATCAGCGCCTGAGTCTCGCGGGCGAGTCTTCTCTTTTTATATGATCACCTCTTACTTAGGGATGATTTTAGGCCAACTAGCGCTCGCACAATTTCCTGAGCTAGGGTATGCACCGCTATTTTTAGTATGCATGGCGTTGGCTATCGGTATTATTCCAATTTCTATCACTCGCAGAATTCACCCTAAACCGTTAAAGCCGATAAAAATGAGCCTGTTTGATTACGCTAAAAAAGTGCCACAGTCGCTTACTGCGGTGCACTTTGCAGGCATTATCAATGGTAGTTTTTATGGCCTAGCGCCTATATTTGCTAAGCTATCTGGCTTTGGCGCCGCAGAAATTGCTATTTTTATGTCGGTGACTATTTTTGCTGGTTTGCTAGCCCAGTGGCCAATGGGGATGCTCTCTGATCGCGTTCGCCGTAGCGTATTAATTCGAACTAATGCAGCAGCTATCGGTGTTGTAAGTTTGGCATTGTTTTTATTGCCTACTTCACAACTAACAGCTTACATACTCACTTTTATCTTTGGTTTATTTGCGTTTACTTTATATCCGCTTTGTTCTGCGCTAGCTAATTCGCGGGTTGAGGACGAAGAGCGCGTAGGCGTATCATCTGCATTATTAGTCGCTTTTGGCGCCGGTGCAGCAATAGGCTCAACACTTAACGCACAGCTGATGACCTACTTTGGTCACCAAGCATTGTATGCGTCAATTTCGCTATTAACCGTGGCTATGTACTTACTACTAACCTTTATTAACTCTAAACAAAAAGTTGAACAGCCAGAACCCAGTGATTATGTGGTCGGTACATCCGATGTTACAAACTCGCCACTGGCCGCTACGATGGATCCGCGCATTGAAGAAACCACCGCGCAAGATCAAATGTTGGTAGTAAATGAATATGATGATGAATTTTTTGAGCATCCCCAAGGGGAGCTGTTTAAAGATCTTCACGAAGATGACGTGAAAAATTAACTTTTACTGCTTTAAAGGCTTTCAAAACAAGCCAAGCAAACATCAATTAAGGGAGTAATTATACTCCCTTAATTGTTTTAGCTTTTAAGCAAACCCTGTTTCAATATCTCGAAAAGTCCACTTCCCATTTGGATCTGCAATATCAATTAACTCACATGCCTTTTTATTCCATGCAGCCAAGCAAGTAATGTAGTTTGTTAGTTGGTGATATGCACGATCAGGGGCGTCAGGGCGAATTCTCGACATAGTAAACCCGGAATAAGTAGCACCACTACCCACCCAGCTCACAATTGAAGAAGCAACACTGCCACCAGGAACAGCAAAACCAACAGTTGTAGTAACAAGACCTAAAATAGTTGCTGCTTTCTCAACACTATTACCTGTTTTCATAATATCTTCGTTTATCACTGGGTGTAATAAAGCTAATAAGTTGATTGCTTGGGGCTGATTTGAAGCAATAGCAACATCGTTAGATGTTTTTGCAACACTACCGGGTGCTGAAGCTCCCCCACGCATAGCAGGAAGTAAGCTATTAAAAGATTTTTGACTATTATTACTGGTAGAAAAAACAACGGACTGTGTCGTTAAGCCACCGGCTTTAACACGCTTTTGATCCCTAGGTGTTACAGTAGATTTATAGGTGCGTTGTAAGCGGCGATAAACCGCAGCACTGCACTGTGTCATTTGAATTGCCAAAGCGGCTTGCTCTTTGAAAGCCCGCCCAATAGCGCGCTCAGAAAGTTGAGTTAGTTGCGCTTTTTTCTTCAGCACATTTTGACCAATGATAATATCCACAAAAATATCCTTATTTATTATATGATAAGGCCGATTCTAGCATAATGCTAAGCAGAGATAACAGCTCAAAAAGAAAAACCTCATTGGCTTATCTGTGGCTTAAGATCGTTTAAATCTAAATGGATAGTCATTTCAAAATTATCAGGCTGTACAGCAACATCACTCAAACCTGTTCTCGCAAAATAATCTTCAAAGTCTTGCTGATATTTAGCCGAAAACTGCGTATACGCGGTAATAAACAAACTCAACTTTTTAGCTATTATTGGATAGGTAGCGGCAAGTTTCCGCAGTTTTTCAGGTTCAGCAAAGGCAAATTCAGCATAAATATTAAAGTCGTTTCCGACAGAGGTTTTACCATAATCAGACAAAAAGCCTGCGTTATAATCGGGTGCAGATTTATACTTTGTAAGCGCGTCAAAATTAGATGCTGCGGGTTTCCAGTCTTTTGGCAGCAAAGCTTGCCATGCAAATATAACGAAAGGTGAACGTATATAAACTAACGAGCTTAATTCATGATGAACCCCCTTCAACGAATTTTCGAAATTAAAATTCGTGCCATTCCATCCTGAGAGATTAACTAGAATTATGGAATTACTTGAATAGGTTCCTCCAGCAGCAGCCCCTTCTATAAGCATAGGTCCAGAAAGGTAAATAGCGTCAATTGCTTCAGCAACAAACCCTGGAGGATAGGTCGTTAATGCGGCCTCAATACCATCGAGTGACTCAGAAGCATCTGCAAGCGTAGTCATTTCCATTTCAAGAATTGGAGGCTCTCCATCACTAACTGCAAATTGTTCAGGGAAAAATAAACGGGGTTCACCAGCTTGAATGTCTACTTGGTGTGTTTTGGATAAACGATTAGCTTGCTCTGTTTCACTTTCGAAATATGAACACGCACTAACAAATAATAAAAAAACGAATATTGCTTTTTTCATTTATAAAATCCTTTTTAATGAGCATGCCTGAATGTTGCCACCGCTACTACTGAGAAGCAAAATCTAACAACAGCAGGGAAGCAACTTAAAGCTCTAAATTTCATCTACCTAGAGTAAATAAAATAGAAAATAACAGGCAAACCTTAAAATAACTACATTCTTTTTAGCCAACCCAAAATAAAAAAATCAAGAGACCTTTTATATAGGTTAAATACTCCCCCTGTATTTTTAATTAAATTTTAAAACTATTTAACCCCTTTTCTATTTTTCAGCCGTTATAGCTCTGAAACAACATAATAAGTTAATTTGGAGCGGCTTATGCACACACTTGAATTTCCTAAAAACCCCATGCTCAAAACATCAACAGCTGTTATTGGCGGTGCTGCGATGACCTTTATCGCATTTGCCTTTATGCAATACTTAATTAGTGGCGAACAAAGAGCACCTATAAAATTGGGTGATGATATTACTGTTGAGATTTTTCAAGCACCAGAAGATAAACAAACCACGCATATTAAAAGAATACCGCCACCACCCACACCTAAAGTACCGCCTAAAGCACCACCACGTGTAACACCTAGTAATGAGCCAATAACAGCAATAAGCACAGCACCACCCATAGTAATTGACGGATTTGGTAACGATATGAAGCAAACACTGACCCGCCCTACGGGAGATGCTTCACCCATTGTGCGCATAAATCCAAAGTACCCAACTACCGCAGCACGTGATGGTATAGAAGGCTGGGTGCAACTTAGCTTTAATATTTCACCCACTGGTGAAGTGATTGATGCCACGGTAGTAAATTCCGAGCCAAAACGCATATTTGATCGCGAAGCGCTTCGCGCAATTAAACGCTGGAAATATCGCCCAAAAGTAATTGAAGGTGTGGCACAATTACAAACAGGTCAAACCGTACAGCTTGATTTTAAATTAGACAGTTCGCAGTAAAGGAATAAGCGCCTATGCTATTGAGTATTAAGTCATGGTTATTTGAAGCGCCAAGCAAAGACTGCATGGCGCGGTATGCAAAAAGTGGCGACAACCGCCACTTAGAGCAGCTTATTGCCTTATACAGTAACGATTTATATCACTACCTAGTTACCCAGTCTAATACACATTTAGCATACGACGTAAGCCAACAAACATGGCTAAAGGTTATTGAAAAGCGCCACCTTTACCAAGCACAAACCACGCCCAAAGCCTGGTTATTTAAACTCGCACGCAACACCCTAATAGACGAATACCGCAAACAGCAACACTTTGTCGAGCTTGACGAAAACAGCCAACTGCCTGCGCAAAATAACAATCAAAGTGAATTAACAAGCAGTGACTCACACATAGGCGACACACACATAAGTTATGAAGCGTTTAATGCTGCGCTCAAGCAACTTAGTTTTGTGCAACGCGAAGCCATCACCTTACAACAAGAAGGCTTTAGCCTTACCGACATAGAGCTTATAACGCAAAGCAATGCCCAAACCATAAAAACAAGGCTACGCTACGCCAAACAAAACCTAAAACAATTATTAGGAGATTTTAATGAACAAGCCTGATGAGCAGTTTAATGAAAAGCTCACACAACATTATAACGAGCGAAAAGCACGTACCACTCTTTCTCACACTCAGCAACAGGCGTTAAAACACTCCGTAATCCAAAAAAAACCTAAAAAGCTTGGCTTTGCTCTGCAACTCACGAGCCTTACCTGCGCACTGTGCTTACTAGCCTTTATAGTGCTCGACAGTAACAACGTGATAAATACTTCCCCTAAAACCGTATTTAACACCATAGACATACACGACTACTCGTTTATAACAACGCATGAAATAGATCAAACAGGTAACTACGCAAGCACCATAACGCAACAAAAGCGCGCACTCGATACTCAACATGCCAATAACTTACGCCTACACCAGCAACACCACATAGAATACGGCACGCTCGTAAAGGTCGATAATGACTGGTACATAGCCAGCTGTAATGACGAGGTGCTAGTGCAAATTAAGCAGTCACTGCTCAGTGATTTAAAAGAGAAGCATGCAGTTGAGAGTAGTATAAATATGGGTGATATCCTCGCTATGGCACATAACGGCAAAGGGCAGATTATAGGGCTTAAACATGCGGGGGCTGGGGTTAGGGAATGTGGAGCTTAGTAGGTGGTAATTTAAATAGGTAATTACCACCGAGAACACAGAGGCGCTTTGCGCTGCACAGAGATAGTTAACTATCGCCCATGTAATCTAATGGCGAGGAAAGCTCTATAAAATCACGATATTGCTCTTTAGTAATTTCTTTATAGCCATCTTTTATATAAATATAATTTAACCATAATGTGGTTGCTTTCTCACAGATTTTAACCGAGTTGCTGGCCAACTGTTGCTCTACTCTATTTAACTTTTTTTCGCTCCCTCCCGCAGTACTAGAAATCATAGTAGCTATAGCCAAGAGCCTTTTTTTAAAAAATATTTCACAAAAAATATCATCTATAAATTTAGAAAATATTATTGGATACTTTCCATCAGAATAGTTGTTTTTCTTACGCCCTAAATTCTCATCATAGAAATAGGAAGTGTATGATTGAGGAGCAATAAAATAGGTCAACTCGGCAGACAGGTGTTCTTTTAATATATTTTTTTGTAAAAAAGTACTCAAACTTATATTTTGCATATCACCTTTATTGTCTGGCTCTTTCCGTTGAAATCGCCCACTAATTATCTCTTCATAAAGTGGGTGGTCTTTTTCATAGATACAAAACAAAATAGCGAGCACAAGTACATCAACTTTTTTACCACTTGGTAAATTAGCAATTATGGCAGTTATTCGCTCAGTGATTTGAATAGCTGTTCTTGGAGATACCTGGAATGCATCTAATACAACTGAGATATTAGCTAAAGCGGTTTCGGGTGTCTTTGTTCGAGGGAGTATCTCAATTTTTCTACTTTTTAAATACGCAGATTCAAATTTAGTTGTATCGCTATGTACTGATAAAAAATCCTTTAAAACAGGTCGTTTTAAGCTATAACGGCTATTAAAAAAGCGGCCTAGGTAAACTTTTGCATCAAAGCCTTCACCATAAATTGATTTGATTGTATGTTGAAGTTGCTCAGTATCCGTGGCCACAACAAATACAATACCTTTAACATCAAAAATATGTTTAATCGTCTCTAACATTTCTACTGCATAACTTGGGCGACAACGGTCTAATTCATCAATAAAAATAAATATAGGTAACGACTTACCTTCCTGCTTTTCAAACTTACTGACCCAATCATCTAACTTAGACTTTATTACTTCAATGCTTTTGTTTTTAGCTTCATGATCTTTAATTAAATTTTGCGCAAGCGCCTTTACTGCAGGCGAAAAGTCACTGCCAGTTAACTTGTTAGGATTTTGCTTTTGATCATCTTCAATTTCTTCATCAGAGAATAGTAATGTGTGTAACTCATCTAAATCTATGCCTGATATTTTTTTAGTTAGGCCTTGTGCAATAGCCGGTGCTACAGCCTTAAACATCGAAACTGCGCTTTTAGGAATAGTTATATCAAAATTCGCCTGAAGTTGTAGCTGCTTAATGATCCCCGCAATTACAGTTAAAAATGGGTCGTCTGAATAGTCTTGCTGCCATGCATCAATATATACAACAGGATAATTTACAATTAGTTCTTTTGACCAACGCTTAAGGAAGTAAGTTTTACCTGCCCCCCATTCAGCATTGAGATTTAATACATAGTTTTTCTTTTGCTCTTCATCAGGCTTACTTTTGTCAAAACCTTCTTGAGCCAATAGCCTTGATAAGAATGTGGCATAACGAGCACGATCTAATTTATCAGCAGGAAAATACTCCCCCAGTGAACGGTTGGTTGGCTTGTTCCAGTTGAAGTCTTTAATATCGTGCATTTAATTTCCCTTTAAACCATTCTTTTTCATATAGTGCCATACAATATTCAATAAACGTAACCTATTAATAAAAAGCTATTATTATTTATCTCTGCGTAGCGCGTAGCGCCTCGGTGGTGATCAATCTTAAACAAAAAAGCCTGCACTAAGCAGGCTTTTGATTAACTCACTTTGTTGGGTTTCGCTGTGCTCTACCCAACCTACAAAACAATTAAGCTCGTTACTAAGTAAGCTACAAACGTTAGGCCGCCGCCTACTAATGCATAGGGTAATTGGGTTTTAACGTGGGTGAGTAAGTCACAGCCTGAGGCGATGGCTGATACTGCGCTGGTGTCGGATATAGGGGAACAATGATCGCCAAATATCCCGCCGCCTAAAATAGCGCCTACCACCAGCGATGGCGGTAAACCGAGCGCTTGAATAAGCGGTACGCCAATGGGGATAAGTATGGCAAATGTGCCCCACGATGTACCTGTAGTAAACGACATAACCGCACCGGTTAAAAACAGCACTGGCACTATTAAATATATTGGTAAGTAATCGCCAACCAAAGATGCCACAAACACGCCTGTACCTAGCTCTTTTAAGCTTGCACCCAAGGTGAGCGAGAGCAATACAATACTTACCAGTGGAAGTAATTCGCCCATGCCTTTAAAGCCGGTATCGACTAATTGATGGTGTGTAAACTGGCGCGAACTAATCATTAAACAATAAGCCACAACAATAGCCAACACCGTGGCATACAATACCGATTTTGAACCACTGCCCTCGGCAAGTACGCCGTTACCGGTATAAAACATAAAACCGACCATGCTCACAATCAGCGTAAGTAATGGCACCAACATAAAGCGTGCTTTAGAGCCTTTTACTTCTTCTTTTAGCTCGGTTGTTTGTAGCTCTAGTTTTTGCTCGGCTACTTTCATTGGGCCATGTACTTTATCGAACGCAATGGTATAAAAAACAATAACCAGAGTGATTATGGCGTAAAAGTTATAGCCTACACTGCCCCACAATACCGATACCGCCGACTCGCCTAATTCGTAATTACCTAACAAGCCCAGTACAAATGCACCCCAGCCATTTAATAATATTAAAATACACACAGGGGCGCTGGTGCTATCGATGATGTAAGCTAAGCGCGCGCGGCTCATTTTAAATTTGTCGAACAGACCGCGAGATAAAATACCCGAGGTAAGCACACTTAAGTTTGACTCTATAAATACCGCAACGCCGGTAAACATAGTTAAAAAGCCCACTTGGCGCTTACTTTTAGCAACGCCTTTGTTCATCAGCAAATTAACAGTAGCAGCAACACCGCCAGATTCGCGAATATAGGCAAGTAAGGCGCCTATTAAAATACTAAAGATGAGTATACGGGTATTACCGGGAGAACTGGCCACAGCAACTATGCGCTCAATGCTATTTAAAAACGTAGTAAATACGCTATTTCCTTCACCTTGTAGGGCAAGTAAAAATTCCGATGAAATTACCGCAACAAGCAGCGCCATAATGACTTCTTTGCGCCAAAACACAATAATAATGGCAATCAGCGGTGGCAAAATAGAATACCAATGCATAAACAAACCTTTTTAATTTTTATAATAAACGCGGCTTTAACAGCCTTGGTTAGTTAATAGTAAGCAGTTAACTTAATAGATTTACACCATTAAGTCACTCACTGAGTTTACTGATTTAACAGCGCCTCATAAATTAATGAAACAATAGAACCATATTGAGCTGTTTCAAAGTTTTTACCTACAAACTGATAACGTTTTTCACTACCTTTAATTGGTGAATGGCGTGCATTGGTAAGTAAAACAATAGCTAAATCGTAAGCGGGATCAATCACAGTTACTGTGCCAGTCCAACCTGTGTGTCCATAAGCTTGTGGGCTGGCATATGGGCCAAAGTGCCAGCGCCGCGCTTGATTATTTCCTGCAAGACGAAAACCTAAGCCGTAGGTTTCATCGGTACTTTGTGGGGTTAAAAACTGCGCCAAACTACTGGCATTAAAAATTTGCTTATCGCCGTAACCGCCCTTATTGAGCAACACTTGGCATAAAACGGCTAAATCGGGGGCATTACTAAATAGTCCGGCATGGCCTGCTACACCATCAAGTGAATAAAAAGCACGCTCATCATGTACCTGCCCTTGCAGTACATTGGTGCGAATATTATCAAAATGAATACGGCCATCGCGGGTATTTCCACTTAGCTCCGTGGCGGCAAATTGCTGACGTTTAAAGCCTTTTTTAAGCGGGTTAAATAAGGTGTTATTGAGCTTTAAAGGCGCGTAAATATGCTGCTCTAGGTATTCATCGAGTGGTTGACCGCTAATACGCTCAATTAAAACACCTAAAATCATGTAATCAATATCAGAGTAAACATGCTGGGCGCTTGGCTCGCTAGCTAGTGGCACGCTGGTGAGCAGTAATTGTTTAGTGGTGTCGCTGGCTTGTGAAAAAAACGCCTCGCCATAGCGGGTATCTTTTCGATGAAAGTCGAACACTGGCGGATAACCGGCTTTATGAGTGAGTAAATCTTTAACTTGGCGCAGCTCTCGTCCATCGCCTTGGTATTCTGTTAGGTAATCACTCACTCTGTTATTTATATTTAATCGCCCTTCGCTCACAAGCTTCATTAGTGCAAAGTTAGTGGCAAATATTTTTGTGTTTGAGGCTAAATCAAAGAGTGTATTTGTTTGCATGGGCTCTGGGCGTAACAACATTAAGTCATTTTGCTGATATTGCTTGGCATCACCATAAGCGGTTAATTTTAATATCTTACCCGCTTTAATTACCGCTAATACCGCTCCCGGAAAGCCTGCTTTTATATCGTTTTCTATTAGTTTATCTACGGCACTAAAATCAATGGTTTTAGCCGCTGAGCTATTTAGAGTAGCAAAGGCAAATCGCAGCGTTAAACTGCCGCCAGCAGGTTGAATGTTATCAACCTTAAAAGTGTTAACTCCGTTGTGAGTGTACTGCCCTAAATTAAAGGCATACTCAGTATTTTTTTGCAGGGTATCAAGCGCTAACTTTTTATTATTAATATAAATATCGGCACTTAAGGCGCTTTCATTTTGTAGTAATAATTGCCCGCGCCCTTTATACGCTTTAAAGGTCCCACGATTATTTACATATTCTCGGCTACTGGGGTTGGACTCAGGAAAGGTAGCAATAACTTGCGCATTAGCGAGGCTCTGTATTTGATTAGGAATAAACGGGCGCTGAGATTTAATTACACTGCTTGCGCCACTGCAACCGGTAATAATAAAGCAAAGCGTAATTGTCAGTGCGTTAAAAAAAGTACGCTTTGCTAACACGGAAAAATTTAAATACACACTCATTCCTTTATTGGTAGAGCAAATAAGGCGCTCTTTGCTGTTTAAATTGCTCAAGCCCCGCTTGCCAACTTTGCTTAATTTCCTCAGCTGTTCGGCCCGCTTCTATGGCAAGTCTGAGCTGATCAGTTCCTGCGAGTTTATCCATAAAATAGGCACGTTCAAAAAACACCTGCTTAGCCTGTGTAAGCTGCTGGTAAGCATTAATTAAATAATTTAAGTTTAAGCCTGTGATATTACTATGGCGTAAATCAATCCCTTTCACCATTTGGTCTTTAAATTTAGGATTAAGCGCTGCGCCTTTTATTGAACGCGGGGTAAAGCTAAAGTCCCCAAGTGCTACTGGTGAATAACCAATAACCTGAAATGCAAAGTCAGTTCCTCTACCTATGCTAACAGGGGTTGCTTCAAAAAAGCACAACGACGGATACAGCGCTATTGATTGATCGTTGGGTAAATTAGGGCTTGGTTTTACCGGCAAGCTATAACGACTGGTGCGGGTGTAATGAGCAACACTGATCACGCTCAGTTGTAAATTAGCAGCTTGATTGATCCAGCCCTCGCCTTTGATCATTTTAGCTAGCTCGCCTACCGTCATACCGTGTAATACAGGGATTGGATGCATACCCACAAACGATTTAAACTGCGGTTCTAAAATTGGCCCGTCAATATGGCTAATATTAGGATTTGGCCTATCAAGGACTATAAACTCAACACCTTGTTCAGCCGCAGCCTCCATCATGTAATGCATAGAGCTAATGTAAGTATAAAAACGTACGCCCACATCTTGAATATCAAAAATTATCACATCAACATCGCTAAGTACCTTGGCGCTTGGTTTTTTGTTTTTACCGTAAATAGAAATCAGTGGAATACCGGTTTTGCTATCAACGGCGTTTTTAACATGCGCTCCCGCGTCATGATCGCCTCGAAAGCCATGCTCAGGTGCAAAAATTTTAGTAATATTGATGTTTTTAGCCAGCAAGCTATCAACTAAATGCGTTTGCCCCACGACAGAAGTTTGATTGACCACCAGCCCTACACGTTTATTTTTTAATTGCGGTAAGTACAAAGCAAACTGTTCTGCACCTACGGCGATTGTATGTTTAGCCTCATTTGCGTGTGCGGTAACAGTAAAAAGTGCGCTTAAAATAAATAAGAATATAAAAAATACGGTTTTAAACATACAGCAAGATCCTTTTAAACAAGACGTTCAAAATAACACAGCCGAGTTTAAAGAGCAGCTTAGGTTTTAGGTTTTAGGTTTTAGGTTTTAGGTTTTAGGTTTTAGGTTTTAGGTTTTAGTTTTTATAAAAAATAAACATTAAATCATTATGTGATTTAATATTAGATTAACAAATTTAAATATCTAATTATAT